>JAGRMP010000352.1 GCA_020441225.1 Maritimibacter sp.
CGCTCTTCGCCGCCACCCTGCGCGGTGCCCTGCCGCGGCTGGAGACCGCGCGGCTCGTGCTGCGCGCGCCCGAGATCGGCGATTTCGAGACCTACCGCGCCATCCTGATGTCGGACCGCGCGCTCCATATGGGCGGCCCGCTCGACCGCCGCGCGGCCTGGCTCGACTTCACCCAGGTCGTCGCCACCTGGACCCTGCGCGGCCACGGCCTCTTCGCGATCGAGGCGAAGGCCACCGGCGATGTGCTCGGCTTCACCCTCATCGGCTTCGAACATGGCGACCAGGAGCCGGAGCTCGGCTGGTTCCTCACCGAGGCGGCCGAGGGCCAGGGCTACGCCTACGAGGCCGCAAGGGCCGTGCGCGACTGGGGGCTCGGTACGCTCGACCTGCCCGCGCTCGTGAGCTACATCGACCCGCCCAACACCCGCTCGGTCGCGCTCGCCCGTCGCCTCGGCGGCTGGCACGACGCAGCCGCCTCCGCCGCGCTGTCCGAGGCCCAGGGCGAAGATGTGCACGTCTACCGCCACTGGCCGCCCGCGGACGGCGACGGCGGGATGGAGGCCTACGCATGAGCCATCCCATCCCCATTCTCACCACCGAGCGGCTCACCCTGCGCAGGCCGACGCAGGCCGATTTCGACGCGTTTGCCGACTGGGTCGCCTCGCCGCGCTCGGCCCGTTTCGGTGGTCCCGGGCCGCGGCACGAGGCCCGCGAAGGCTTCGACGCCATGCTCGACCACTGGGCCCAGAAGGGGTTCGGCTATTTCCACGTCGCGCTGGCGGCGTCCGGCGCGGCGGTCGGCCGGATCGGCATCAGCCATCCCGACCACCGGCCGGAACCGGAAGTGGCCTACGCGCTCTACGAGGACCGGTTCGAGGGCCAGGGCTACGCGACCGAGGCCGCCCGGGCCGCGCGGGACTGGGCCTTCGACAGCCTCGGCCTGCCGACGCTGGTCAGCTACATCGACCCCGACAACGCCGCCTCGATCCGCCTCGCCACCCGCCTCGGCGCGCGGCCGGACGGAACGACCACCGGGCGCGACGGCACGGTGCAGCTCGTCTATCGCCACGTTCGACCGGAGGCGCACGCATGACGCAGCCCATCGCGATCCCGACCCTCACCACCGAGCGGCTGACGCTCCGCGCCCAGCGACCCTCCGATTTCGACGCCTATGCCGCCTTCTACGGCTCGGAGCGGAGTTGGGGTATGGGCGGGCCGCTCGACCGCGCCCAGGCCTGGCGCGCCTTTGCCGCCGAGCTCGGCCACTGGCAGCTGCGCGGCACCGGCTTCTGGGCCGTCGATGTGACCGAGACCGGCCAGACCGTGGGCCAGGTCGGCTTCTGGAACCCCGAGGGCTGGACCGAGGTCGAAATCGGCTGGGCGATGTTCGAAGGCTCCGAAGGCAAGGGCTATGCCTACGAAGCGGCGCGTTGCCTGCGCGCCTACGCCTACGACAGCCTCGGCTGGGGGCCGCTCACAAGCGTGATCGTGCCCGGAAATACCCGGTCGGAAGCCCTCGCCGCCCGCCTCGGCGCCACGCCCGAGCGCGACTGGGTCTCGCCCAGCGGCCGGCAGGCGGTGATCTGGCGCCACCCCGGACGCGACGCGCTCGCAGCCGCGAACAAGCCGGAGGCACGCGCGTGACCCATCCCGTGCTCACCACCGTGCGGCTCACCCTGCGCCGCCCCGACGCGCGCGACGCCGCCGCGATGATCGGCTTTTTCGCCGAGGAACGCTCGCGGTTCTACGCCGGGCCCAAGGGCGAAGGCGACGCCTGGCGCGACCTGGCCGCCCGGGTCGGCCATTGGGAGCTGCGCGGTTACGGCATGTTCGCCATCGTCGAGCGGGCCAGCGGCGAAACCATCGGCCTCGCCGGCCCCTGGCGCCCGGCGGGCTTTCCCGAGCCCGAGATGTCCTGGCTGCTCACCGACGCGCGCCACGAAGGCAAGGGCTATGCCGCCGAAGCCTGCAAGGCCGTCCTCGCGCATGTCTTTGCCGACCACGGCTGGACCAGCCTGCCGAGCTATATCGACACCGAAAACGCGGCCTCCAGAGCGCTCGCGCTTCGCCTGGGCGCCCGGCCCGACCCCGCCTCGCCGTCGCCGCTGCCCGGCTGCGAGACCTATCGCCATCACCCGGCCCACAACCCGGCCCCGCGCGAGATCCCCGCATGAGCATGACCGACCTCGCCCCCACCACCTTCGCGATCCCGACGCTGGAAACCGAGCGGATGTTCCTGCGCGCGATGCGTGCCGACGACATCGAGGCCGAGATCGCGTTTTTCCAGACCGAGCGCTCGCATTCCGTCGGCGGTCCCATCGCCGCGCCGCAGGTCTGGCGCGCCGTTGCGGGCATGATCGGCCACTGGGCGCTGCGCGGTTACGGCTTCTGGGCGCTGGAGGAAAAGACCACCGGCGCCTATCTCGGCCGGGTGGGGCTGTGGAACCCGCATCCCTGGCCGGAACCCGAGATCGGCTGGACCCTGATGGCACCCGCCGAGGGCAAGGGCTTTGCCCGCGAAGCCGCGCTGGCGGCGCGCGCCTACGCCTACGACACGCTCGGCTGGACCACCGCAATCTCGCTCATCCTCGCCGGTAACACCCGCTCCGAGACCCTCGCCCGGCGCCTCGGCGCGCGGCTCGACGGCGAATATCTGCACCCGACCGTCGGCGCGATGAACATCTGGCGCCACCCCGGCCCGGGCCAGCTCGCGCACCCGACCGAAGCCGCCCCTGCAATCCGGAGACCGTTATGACAGACGACGCCACCCGTGCAGCCGCGCTGCTCAAGGAGCACCGCGCCTCCATCGACCGGCTCGACGCCATCCTCGTCTACACCCTCGGCGAGCGCTTCAAGCACACCCAGGCGGTGGGCCGGCTCAAGGCCGAACACGACCTTCCCCCGTCCGATCCCGCGCGCGAGGCGCAGCAGATCGAACGGCTCGAAGACCTGGCGCGCCGGGCCGATCTCGACCCGGACTTCGCCAAGAAGTTTCTCAACTTCATCATCGCCGAAGTCATCCGGCACCACCACGAACACCAGGAACAGGGGGCATGACGCCCCGCTGAACAGGGGGCCCGAGGCCCCGGTAAACAGGGGGCCCCGCGCCCCCGCGAACTTGGGGCCCGACCGCCCCGCCAGAAGCCAAGAACAGGAGAACACCCATGGCTATGAAAATCCGTCTCGCCCGTGGCGGCTCGAAAAAGCGCCCCCACTACGCCATCGTCGCCGCCGACTCGCGCATGCCGCGCGACGGCCGCTTCATCGAAAAGCTCGGCACCTACAACCCGCTC
>JAGRMP010000353.1 GCA_020441225.1 Maritimibacter sp.
CGTCGCGGAAATCGTCGCCGACCACCTTCATCCCCGCGACCAGCGCCACGGTGAGCACCTTGTAGGGCGGCCAGCCGCGTTCGAGCAGGATGTTGGTCCCTTCGATGATCTCGTCCTTGAGACCGTCGTAGAGGTCGTCGTGCATCTGCGCGGTCAGTTCCTCGTCGTCGAGGTCCGCAAGGATGAGGTCGTCTTCGTTGTCCGCCATGGGCATCGTCCTGGATCGGGGTGCGACGGTCGGCCGCACCGGGCTTTCTCGTACCAGCCTCAGCCGGTTTGCGCCCCTGAGGCTGGTCGGTTTGCGACGAACGCGGGGCGATTGCCGACCCATACCCCGTGCGGGGCTTGCTGTGGAGTGAAAAATCCTCATGCGAAACATGAGCCTGTTGCGGATGTTCTTGAAATGTTCCATCGTCCGCGCATGAGCACCACCGAGATCCCCGAGATTCCCCGCGAAAACCGGCGCGGACGCGCCGCGGCGACCAATGCCGCGGGTCGGTACGAACGCCATGCGCGGGTGCCGGTGGATGACGGCTGGGGCGGGCGCGGCGGCTGGGGGCGGGCCCCCGACAGCGACGAGACGCCGCGAGTGCTGCGCACCGAGGTGCGCGAGGAGCGGCCGCGCAAGGTCATCACCCGCAACACGTCGCCGGATCTGCCCTTCGACCGCTCGCTCAACCCGTATCGGGGCTGCGAACACGGCTGCATCTACTGCTTTGCGCGCCCCACGCACAGCTGGCTCGGGCTGTCGGCCGGGCTCGATTTCGAGACCAGGCTGATCGCGCGGCCGGGGGCGGCACGGCAGCTCGCGCAGGAACTGGCGCGGCGGAGCTACGTGCCCAAGGTCCTGGCCATCGGTACCAACACCGATCCTTATCAGCCGATCGAGCGCGACCGGGGAATCATGCGCGCGGTGCTCGAGGTGCTGCGCGACCACAACCACCCGGTGGCGGTCACCACCAAGGGCGCGCTCATCGAGCGCGATATCGATATCCTCGCCGAGATGGCCGGGCGGGGGCTCGCGCAGGTGGGTATCTCGATGACCACGCTCGACCCGGAGCTGTCGCGCAGGATGGAGCCGCGTGCGCCCGCGCCCGAGCGGCGGCTCGCGGCGATCCGGGCGCTGAGCGACGCGGGTATCCCGGTGCGCGTGATGGTCGCGCCCGTCGTGCCGGCGCTCACCGACCCGGAGCTCGAAGCGATCCTCGGCGCGGCAGCGGAGGCGGGGGCCCGGGCGGCGAGCTGGATCATGCTGCGGTTGCCCTTCGAAGTGGCGGGGCTGTTTCGCGACTGGCTTGCGGAACATCACCCCGACCGGGCCGAGCGGGTGATGGCGCGGGTGCGCGAGATGCATGGCGGCAAGGAGTACAGCGCCGAATGGGGGCGGCGGATGCGCGGCGAGGGGCATTACGCCCGGCTGGTGGCCGCGCGGTTCGACGTGGCCGTGCGGCGGCTTGGGCTCGCGAAGACCCTGGACGCGCTGCGGACGGATCTGTTCAGGGTGCCGCCGAAACCCGGCGACCAGCTCGAATTGTTCTGAAGCGCGCGGTCAGCGCAGGTATTTGCCCGCCTCCTTGCGGGCGAAGCCCTTCATCCGGTCGCCGTGGGCGTCGAGAAAGGCGCGGGCGCGGTCGGGGTCGTGTTTCGAGAGCTCGCGCAGCCACCAGGCGACGGCTTTCTGGATGAACCATTCGCGGTCGTCGACATATCCGGCGGCCCAGCCGAGCACCCGGTCGCGCGCGGCCAGCTCCTCGGGGCTCGGGTGGTTCTGCTTGGTCCAGGGCAGGGTGATGACGAGGGCGGCGCGTTTGGTCCAGAGGTGGTCGGACGTGGTCCAGCCTTCGACCTCGTCCAGCCGCTCCGGGTGCGCGGCCACGCGGCGCTGACCGGCCATGCAGGCGTGATCGGCGATGGCCCAACCGTCGAACTCGGGGAGCCACGAGACGATCAGCCGCCACACCGCATCGTCCTCCGCGATCCGTGCCTGGGTCAGGAGCTTGGCCGCCGCGATCCGGGCTTCGTGGATGTTCGTGGTCCAGAGCCCGTCCGCCAGCGCGACCCGTTCCTCGAGCGTAAGCGTCCGCCGCCAGTCCTGGGTGAGCGCGTTGACCGCGGGCATCGGCGTGCCGAGATAGGGACGCTCGACCTTCATGTAGGCCGCGACCTGTTCGGCGCGTCCGGGCTCGGCAGCGGCCTCGAGGGAAGCGAGGGCTTCCTCGGGCGTCATGCCTCATCCTCAAAGATGCCGGTGTCGGCGCCGTCGAGCGTGGTGCGGTTCTTCTCGTCCCAGTAGGCGCGGATGCCCTCCGCGCCCTTGTTGCCGTTCACCGTGTTGAGCGTGTCGCGCTCGCCGGCGAAATCGAAATAGGGCACGGCGTAGCCGCAGGAGGTCTGGACCAGATCGACCGTGACGTCGAAGATCTGGCGCGCGGCGGGCAGGTCGGGCAGTTCGGCGGCGAGCGCCGGCCAGTCCGGGTCTCTCGGGTGCAGGGTGCGGGCGGTGCCATAGGCGCGCAGGATCAGGGGCCGTTTCTCGAACCCCGCCCACATCAGCGTCATCCGGTTTGTGTCACGCAGGTGCCCGGCGGTCTCGTTGCCCGAGCCGGTGACGTTGAGCCAGGCGATCCGATTGGGCCCGAGCACGCGCAAGGAATCCATCCCCTTGGGTGAGACGTTGACCCGTCCCGTGGCCGCGGCGGTGGCCACGAAGAAGATCCGGTTCGCCGCGATGAAGCCGATGTGGTCCTCGGTGAGACTGTCGAAGTGCTTGGCCATAGGGTGCCTTTCCGGTCGGGCAGCGCGGTGCGCAGGGGCGTGCTGGAGCGAAAGCTCGAGTCAATTCACATCAAGATCGCATTGTAATTCATTGTTGGCCATCAATTTACGGAACGATCCTTCTTCGCCTTCAGCTTGGCGTACATCCGGGTCCAGAACCCGTCCTTGATTTCCATCTTGGCGCGACCCACCGCCATCGCGCCCGGGGGCACATCGCGGGTCACGACCGTGCTGGTCGCGGTCATCGCGCCGTCGCCCACGGTGACCGGGGCGACCAGCATGGTGTTGGAACCGATGAAGCTCTGCGCCCCGATATGGGTGCGATGCTTGAACACGCCGTCGTAATTGCAGGTGATCGTGCCCGCGCCGATATTGGCCGCCTCGCCGACGAAGGCGTCGCCGATATAGGTCAGGTGGTTGACCTTGGCGCCCGCCGCGATCTCGGCGTTCTTGATCTCGACGAAATTGCCCACCCTGGACCCCTCGGCGAGCTCGGCGCCGGGGCGCAGCCTTGCATAGGGGCCGACCACCGCGTCGCGGCTCACATGGCAGCCTTCGAGATGGGAAAAGG
>JAGRMP010000354.1 GCA_020441225.1 Maritimibacter sp.
GGCCGCGCCCAGGCCCCGAGCCTGCGCCTTGTGTGGCGCGCATGCAGCGCGACATAGGCGCTCTCGTGGGTCAGCGCCTCGATATCGGGCTTGCCCAGGTCCGCCGCGAGCGCCTCGGCGATCTCGTCCCTGCGGTCCCGGCACATCGCCTCGAGCCGGGCGAGCTGATCGCGCCGCCAGGCAAGCGGCCGGGTCCGGCCCTGGGCAAAGTTCTCGCGCAGCCGGGCGAGATCCGGTGCGATGGGTCGGGAAAGATCGTCCATGGGCGTCCTTGCTTCGGGCCCTCGGTCCGGGCTGTCGCGACGACCGTAGCGCGCGGGCTGCCCGCTGCAAGCCTTCCGCTGCGGCGGGGCGGTCCTGCGCTCGATCAAGGCGGGGCGGCGCGCTTCCGTCTAGGATCCCGACCCGTCAGGAGGAGAAAATGAGACACAAGCGCAATGCCTGGATGGGGGTCGTGGGCGGCCTCGGCGTGGTGGTCGCGCTCGCGGGTTTCGTCGGCGGCTGGATGACCCCCCGCGACACGATCGTCGTGACCTTCGCGGTCTGGATCCTCGGTGCCACGCTGGTGCGGGTTTTCACCGATCCACCGGGCAAGAGCTGAAAAACCCGCCCGGCCGGACCCGCCAGGACCCGCCAGCCGGCGCGCGAATCAAGCCGTGCCGCCGGTGCGGCCGAGGAAGTTTGGTTGTACTTTTCGCGTATTGCCGTAGCTAACGGTCGGGTTTTCCATGAGAAATCCGGCGAAATGACGCCGAAATGCCCGCAGGGGGCGTTTCGGTACTGTTTTCCGGCCCGGAAATAAGTCCTATAGTATGTATCGGTGCAGAGCCCCGGCAGACGGGCTTGCGCGAACAACGGGGGATTGGGATGATCCGGTCGGAACTGATTCAAAAGATCGCGGACGAGAACCCGCACCTGTACCAGCGCGATGTCGAGCGCATCGTAAACACCATTTTCGAAGAGATCATCGAAGCCATGGCCCGCGGCGACCGTGTCGAGCTGCGCGGCTTCGGCGCATTCTCGGTCAAGAAACGCGATGCCCGCACCGGCCGCAACCCGCGCACGGGCGAGGCAGTCGAGGTCGAAGAAAAGCATGTTCCGTTCTTCAAGACGGGCAAGTACCTTCGGGACCGACTGAACGGTAACTGAGGCCCCCCATGCGCACCATCCGCTATCTGTTTCTCGCGGCGCTCGGCGTCGTGCTCGCGACCGTCGCTTTCGCCAACCGCGAGATTGTTACCCTGCACCTGCTGCCGTCCGAGATCTCGGGCTTTCTCGGCTACAGCTGGCAGGTGAGCCTGCCGCTGTTCATCGTCATCTTTCTCGGCATCGTCGCCGGTCTGATGATCGGCTTCGTCTGGGAATGGATGCGCGAGAGCAAGCACCGCTCGAAAGCGCGCCGTGCCGAAAAGGCCGCCGTCCGGCTGTCGCACGAGGTCAAGGACCTCAAGCGCGCCAAGGCCCGCGATACGGGCGACGAGGTTCTGGCGCTGCTCGACGACGGCCGCTGATCGCAGGCGCGTGCGCCTTACCTGTGCTGAGACGATGACGGGACGGAGCCTGTGGCGAACGTTCAAGTGAAAATCTGCGGGCTTTCGACCCCCGACCACGTCCGTTGGGCGGTGGCGGCGGGCGCGCGCTATGTCGGCTTCGTCTTCTTTCCGAAAAGCCCGCGCAATGTCGATGTCGAGACCGCCCGGACGCTCGCGCTCGACGTGCCGCCCGGGGTCGCCAAGGTGGCGCTCGTGGTCGATCCCGACGACGCTGCGCTCGACGCGATCCTGGCGCGCGTGCCCGTCGACATGCTCCAGCTCCACGGGGCCGAGAGCCCGGCGCGCGTGGCCGAGATCCGGGCCCGGGCCGGCCTGCCGGTGATGAAGGCCGTGGGGATCGCCAGCGCCGAAGACGTCGCCCGGCTCGACGCCTACAGCCTGGTCGCCGACCAGCTTCTGGTCGATGCCAAGCCGCCCAAGGGTGCGCCCCTGCCCGGCGGGACCGGCGTGCCCTTCGACTGGGGGCTTCTGCGCGGCTACCATTTCCAACGCCCCTGGATGCTTGCGGGCGGGCTCACGCCGGCGAACGTGGCGGCGGCCGTGCGCCTCACCGGGGCGCGGGCCGTCGATGTCTCCTCCGGTGTCGAAACCGCGCCGGGGGTCAAGGATGAAGCGCTGATCCGCGCCTTCATCGGGGCGGTGGCATGATCCTGTGGCGCGAAGGGCGGCGCGACGATGTCGCGGCGGCGGTCGCGATGCTCGCCGACGACGTGCTGGGGGCAGGGCGCGAAACGGCGGCGCTGGAGAGCTACCTGGCCGCGTTCGACGCGATGCAGGCGGAGGGGAACAACCGGCTGATCGTCGGTGAAACAGGCGGTGAAACGGCGGGTGAAACGGGTGGCGAGATCGTTGCCGTCTACCAGATCACCTTCATTTCCGGGCTGTCGCTCGGCGCGGCGCGGCGGGCGCAGATCGAAGGCGTACGGGTCAGCGCCAACGTGCGCGGGCAGGGGGTCGGCGCGGCGCTGGTGGCGGATGCCGAGGCGCGGGCGCGGGAAGCCGGGTGCAGCCTGCTCCAGCTCACCTCCAACGCAAGCCGCAAGGATGCGCTCAGGTTCTACGAGGCGCAGGGCTACACGCCGAGCCATATCGGTTTCAAGAAACCGCTCGCCTGAAGCGGCCCGGGCAGGTGCGCCCGCCCGGGCCGGTCCCTCATTCGCAGGCGAAGGACGCCATGCTGGCCGCATCGCCACCGGTGTAGACCGCGTGGGTCGGGTAGGGGCAGAGCGGCCGCTCGGCGCCGGCATTCTCCCCGGCCTCTTCGTTATCGGCGCGGAACGCGGTCGGGACAACGCCCGGCGCGGTGCTGCCCTCGACCCAGTCGATCAGCGCGCCCATGAGGTCCATCCCGTCCGCCGCGTTGCCGCTGGGGCCGTGGTTCATCCCCGGCACCGCGTAGAGCCGGGTGAAGTCGTCCGCGTCGGGGTTGTTCGCGGCGAGCCGGTCGTACCAGTCCTGGGTGTCCTTGAAGCTGAACACCGGGTCGGCGACGCCGTGGAAGACGATGAGCTTGCCGCCCGCCGCCTGATAATCCGCAAGCGTCGGATCGGCGGCATTGGGCGGGGTCATCACCTGCATCGGGCTCTCGGGAAAATCCTCGCTGGTGGCGTAGATTTTCGGCGCATCGGTGTCGAAATCATAGGCCATGAGCGAGGCTTCCAGCGCCTCGGGCGTGCCGTCGACCGCGGCGGGCGGGGTCGAGAAGATCTGCGCCAGCGAGCCCGCGCCCATCACCGCGATGATCGGCTTGTTGCCCCAGGGCGGGATCGGGCTTTCGAGCTTCCAGAACCGCCAGTTGCCGCCGCTGATCCCGGGCTCCCAGTACCAGGAATTGTACAGCGCCTCGCCCGCGCTGTTGGTCGGACCGGCATGGATCCGCGTGAGCGCCTCGGTCTGCTCAGGCGCCAGGCAGGCGCTGTTCTGGCCGTCGGTGCAGGTCATCGAGGCGGGATCGAACGCGGCCTGGCAGCCCATGTAATCGTTCACTACCCCGTCCTCGAGCCCGTCGAGCCCGTCGCAGGCGGCAAGGATCGCGGCGCTGGCAGCGGCCAGATCCTCGCGGGTGAAGGAATCGGCGAGCCCCTTGCCGAAGGAGCGGAAATTCTGCACGTCCCAGGCGTGCTGGACCGCCGCCTTGGGCAGGTTGAAGCCGGGGAAGCCCGCCAGCAGCCCGTCGAAGGCCCCGGGCATCCGCTCGGCCGCAACCATCGCGTGCCGCCCGCCGTTGGAGCCGCCATAGCCGTAGACATAGTCGGGCGCCTGGCCGTAATAAGCAGTCACCATTTCGAGCGCGACCGGGTGCAGCTTGGCGACCGCGCCGTAGCCGTAATCGCGCCGCGCCTCGAAATCGAAGCCGAACATGTTGCCGCCGACCAGGCCGCTTTCGGGATGCGCCGCGCCGTCGTGCCCGGCGTCGGAGCTCACCACCGCAAATCCGCGCGCCAGCGCCGGTCCACCTGCGTCGACCCCGACGCCGCCGCCGAGCGCCGGTTTGACCTCGCCGTCGTTGCCGCCGTTGAACTGGTGCAGGAACCGCCCTTCCCAGGCGTCCGGCAACCGCAGCTCGAAGCGGATCGCGTAGGCGTTGCCGTCCGCGCCGGTGCGCTCGGCCATCCGGGCGGAGACGATACAGTGATCGACGGGCGAGTCCTCGCCCGCAGGCGCCCACTCTGCCGCGTCGACGGTCACCCCCTCGACCGCCATCCCCGCGGCGTCGAGGCATGTCTGTTCCGAGGCCAGTGCCAGCGACGGCACGACACCGAGCGCCGCAACGGCGGCGAATACACGATAGTTCATTGGGTCCTCCCTGACGTCCAATTGCGCCAGTTTCCCCCCGAACGCCGGCGCAGACCAAATCCGAAGCGGCAGTGCGACAATCGGTTTTTCCTATAGATGCTTGTATTCGCATTCATTTTCCCGTCAGGCCCGGATCCGGGCGTGGACAGGGGACTTTACCCGCGCGGGCGTTGGTCTTAAACGCGTTTGAGACCACAGGGGAGCGCGCGCCATGGCCGAAGATCTTTTCAACAGCTTCATGAAGGGCCCCGACGAAAAGGGCCGGTTCGGCGATTTCGGCGGACGCTTCGTCTCCGAAACCCTGATGCCGCTGATCCTCGATCTCGAGGCGGAATACGAGCGTGCCAAGACCGACGACAGCTTCTGGGCCGAGATGAATTATCTCTGGGAGCATTACGTCGGCCGCCCGTCGCCGCTCTACTACGCCGAACGCCTCACCGAGGAGCTGGGCGGGGCCAAGGTCTACCTCAAGCGCGACGAGCTCAACCACACCGGTGCGCACAAGATCAACAACGTGCTCGGCCAGATCATCCTTGCCCGCCGCA
>JAGRMP010000355.1:0-770 GCA_020441225.1 Maritimibacter sp.
CCCGATCCTGTTCGGCCATTTCGTCTCCGTCTATCTCGAGGATTTCATCGCCAAGCACGGGGCCAAGCTCGACGCGCTCGGCTGGAACCCGAACAACGGCCTCGCCTCGCTCGAAGCCAAGATCGAAGGCGACGCCACGCTGGAGGCCGATTACAAGGCGGCAATGGCCGCGCGCCCGCCGCTCTACATGGTCGACAGCGACAAGGGCATCACCAACCTGCACGTGCCCTCCGACGTCATCATCGACGCCTCGATGCCCGCTGCGATCCGCGCGGGCGGCAAGGGCTGGGGGCCGGATGGCGCGCAGGCGGATCTGAAATGCTGCATCCCCGACAATTGCTATGCCGGGGTCTACGACGAGACGATCAACTTCTTCAAAGCCAATGGCGCGCTCGACGTGACCACCGCGGGCGCCGTCTCCAACGTTGGCCTTATGGCGCAAAAGGCCGAGGAATACGGCTCGCACCCGACCACCTTCGAAATCCCCGGCAAGGGCACCGTGCGCATCGTGCTCGCGAATGGCGACGTGCTGCACGAGCACGCGGTCGAGAAAGGCGACATCTGGCGCTCGGCCACGGCCAAGAAAGCGCCGATCCTCGACTGGATCCAGCTCGGCATCGCCCGCCACAAGGCGACCGGGAGCTCGGCCTTCTGGCTCGACGTCGCGCGTGCGCATGACGCGGAGCTCATCAAATACGTCCAGCCCGCGCTTGCCGAAGCCGGGGTCGAGATCCCGATCCTCGCGCCCCGCGAAGCCACCGCCTTCACCC
>JAGRMP010000355.1:862-2689 GCA_020441225.1 Maritimibacter sp.
ACCTCGGCCAAGATGCTGTCGATCGTCAAGCTGATGAACGGCGGCGGCATGTTCGAGACCGGCGCCGGCGGCTCGGCGCCGAAGCACGTCCAGCAGCTCGTCGAAAAGAACCACCTGCGCTGGGACTCGCTTGGAGAATTCTGCGCGCTCGGCGAGAGCTTCAAGTTCTTCGCCGACGCCCGCGGCAATGCCGCCGCCGACGTTCTCGGCGCGGCGGTCGAGGCGGCGACGCAGAAGGTGCTCGAAAACGACCACAGCCCGAAATACAAGCCCGGCGACAACGACACCCGGACCTCGCATTTCTGGTTCGCCCGTTACTGGGCCGAGGCGCTGGCGGCCCAGACCGACGACCCGGCACTTGCCGAAGCCTTCGCCCCGATCTCGGAGGCGATTATCGCCAACGAAGACAAGATCGTCGAAGAGCTGCTTTCGACCCAGGGCGAAGCGGCCGATATCGGCGGCTACTATCACACCGATCCGGCCAAGATGGCGCAGGTGATGCGGCCCTCGGCCACGCTGAACGAGATCATTGGCTGAGATAGTCTCTAATGCAGGGAAAGGGCGCTCTTCGGGGCGCCCTTTTTGTGTCACACGCCTTGGCCGATGTCCTCGGGTGCAATCGCCACGGTCTTGAGGATCGCGTGACAACGCGTGCCGGGCGCGAGGCCGAGCCGGTCGGCGGAGCGCCGGGTGATCCGTGCCAGCAGCGGACCCGCGGGCGTGTCGAGCGCCACCACCACGCCTGCCCCGGGCTCGGGGTGGAGCGCGCGCACCGTTCCGGGCACCACGTTGAGCGCTGAGAGCCCCTCGGGCGGGGTCAGCGACAGGATCACGTCATGGGCGGCGATCCGCACCCGCACGTGCCGCCCCGGCGGCGTGTCGATTCCCGCCAGCATGAGCCGGGTTCCGCCCGCGTCGATCTCGGTCAGCCCGTCGTCGTGATGGGCCGTGACCGTTGCCGTAAGCACTGCGCCGACCGCGCGGCCGCCCGCGGGCGCAAGCCCCGGGTCGCCCAGCACTTCGGCCGCCGGTCCCACCCGCACCGCCTGCCCCGCCTCGATCACCACCACCGTGGTCGCGAGCCGCGCGACCTCGCTCGCGGAGTGGCTGACGTAAAGCATGGGCACGCCCGCTTCGTCGCGGATGCGTTCGAGATAGGGCAGGATCTCGGTCTTGCGCGCGGCATCGAGCGCCGCCAGCGGCTCGTCGAGCAGCAGCATCCGGGGCCGGGCAAGCAGCGCGCGCCCGATTGCGACCCGTTGCCGCTCGCCGCCCGACAGCCCCGCGGGACGCCGATCGAGCAGAGCCCCGATCCCGAGCATGGCGACCACGCGGTCGAACTCGGCGCGGTCCGGCCGCGCGCGCTGCATCCGCGGCCCGTAGGTCAGGTTGCCCGCCACGTTCAGATGTGGAAACAGCCGCCCTTCCTGGAACACCACGCCCAGCCGGCGGCGATGCGGTGGCAGCCAGGTGCCGGAAGCGGTGTCACACAGCACCTCGCCGTCCACCACGATCCGCGCCCGCTCCGGCCGGGTAAGCCCCGCGACCGCGTTGAGCACGCTGGTCTTGCCCGCGCCGGAGGGGCCGAAGAGCGCGGTCACGCCGGGCGGCGCGTCGAATGCCACATCGAGCGCGAGGCCCGGCAGCGCGTGGTGAAGGGCGACCGACAGGCTCATGCGCCCTGCACCCGCCTGGTAGCCCGCCGCGCCATCACTTCCGAAACCGCAAGCGCCGTCAGTGCCACGAAGATCGACACCGCCACGAGGCGCAGCGCCGAAGCCTCGCCGCCCGGCACCTGCAGGAAGGTGTAGATCGCCGAGGGCAGGG
>JAGRMP010000355.1:2735-16119 GCA_020441225.1 Maritimibacter sp.
CGCCCATCGCCTTGGCGAAGGCGAGAACCGCACCGGCGACGATGCCGGGGAGCGACAGCGGCAGAGTTACGGTGAAATAGACACGCATACGCGAGGCTCCGAGCGTGGCCGCCGCCTGTTCGAGCTTGGGGTCGACCGCTTCGACGGACAGCCGGATCGCGCGGACCATGAGCGGAAAGGCCATGACCGCCGCCGCCAGCGCCGCCCCGGTCCAGCGAAAGGCAACGCCGAGGCCGAGGCTTTCGAGCAGGCCGCCCACGGGCGCGGTGGGGCCGAGCGCGAGCAGCAGCAGATAACCGGTCACAACCGGCGGCAGGATCAGCGGCAGGTGCACCAGCCCGTTCAGGATCTCACGGCCGGGAAAACGCCAACGCGCGAGGGCATGGGCGGTGACCAGGCCGAGCGGCAGGCTTGCCACCGTCGCGACCAGCGCCACCCGCAGCGACAGAGCGACCGCCTGCCATTCCTCGGGGCCGAGCCAGCTCACGGCTCAACTCCCCAGCCAGGTGAAACCCTGCACCTCGAACACGGCGCGCGCGGCGGGTCCACGCAGATGGGCGCTGACGGCCTCGGTTGCGGCGCGGGCCCGCCCGGCCACCACGGCCATCGGGTAGACGATCGGCGGGTGGCTGTCCTCGGGGAAGGTCGCGACGACGCGGACGCGGGGCTCGGCAATGGCATCGGAGCCGTAGACCACTCCAAGCGGCGCGGCCCCGGTGACAACAAGCGCCAGCGCGGCGCGCACATTGTCAGATTGCGCAACCTGCGGCGCCACGGCGTCCCACAGCCCGAGCGCGGTCAGGGCGGCACGGCCGTATTGCCCGGCGGGCACCGCATCGACCAGCGCCATGGCGAGATGCCCGTCGCTCAGACGGGCGGGCAGCGCCGCGGGATCGCTCAGGTCGATCGCTCCCGCCTCCGGGTCATGCGCGACCAAGACCAGCCGGTTCCCCAGAAGATCGCCGCGTGTCCCGGGCGCGACCCGGCCTTCGGCCTCGAGCGCGTCCATCCAGCCGGTGTTCGCCGACAGGAAGATGTCCGCCGGCGCACCGAGCAGGATCTGGCGGGCAAGCTGGGACGAGCCGGCATAGGAGACGACCAGGCGGTGACCGGTGGCGGCGGGGATCTGCGCTGCGATCTCGTCCAGCGCGGTCTTCAGACTGGCGGCGGCAAACACCACCACGTCTTCGGCCCGGGCAGGAGCGGCCACCAGGGCGATCAGGGCGAAGAGGCGGAGGATGCGGCGCATGGCCGGACTATCGGGGCGGGTCCGCCGCTGTGCAAGGAGGATTTGGCGCGCGGCCGGGACCGGCGGGGTGCGGGCGAACCGGCTTTTTTCAGGGGGCAAAAGGCAACGCACCGTGCCTTGCGACGGCCGTACCACCAAGAAATGGGACCGCGTGGAGCCTGCCGGGAGGAGGATAGCAGGGGACCACGCGGCCCTAAAGTGTGAACCATTACCGGGAGGAGGTGATAACGGTCCTGGACGTCTTCGCGAAACGGCACTGGCCGCTTCGATTACACTGTCGCAAGGCGATGTCGCGGCCGCAAAAGAAATTGGTCAACATCATTGAGCAATATGCTGCGACGCAGCAAATGCTCGAAATCTGTGCACAAAAAAACTGCTGTTGCCGCGGGAATGGGCGGGGCCTTGGTGGATTCGGCCCAAAGCGCTTTGGTTCGACATTCCGAACAGTTTCGAATTCCGTAGGGAAGTGATTCGAACATTCCCGAACGACGGGCGGTCATGAACGGTCGCATCGCGGGTCGCCGGAGGCCGGGTTGACGGGGGCGCCGACCCGTCAGTTCACTTCAGGGCTTCGGCCAGCACGTCGAAGACATAGCGCAGCCGCGGGCTGTTATGGATCTCGCGATGCGCGACCAGCCAGACCGGAAAGCTGAGCGGCGCCAGGTCCGGGTAGGCCAGCGCGACATCCGGGTCGCTGTCGCCGATCCGGGCGTCGATCATGCCGAGCCCCAGCCCCTGCTTCACCATCGCCCACATCACCAGGAAATTGTCGCAACGCAGGGCGATGTTGTCGGTGGTGACCCCGAGCCCCAGGGTGTTGAGCGCGCCGACATACATTTCCACATCACTGAGGCCGATGATGCCGGCGCGGCCGAGATCGGCAGGGCGGTTGATGGCGCCGAGCGTTTCGAGATAGGCCGGCGCACCGTAGAGGCGGGCGTGGGCCTCGCGGATCTTGCGCGCGACAAGGTCGGGTTCCTTCGGGCGGAAATTGCGGATCGCGATATCGGCCTCGCGGCGCAGGAGATCGGAGGCATCGTTGACGGCCACGATCTCGATCGAGATCGACGGCTGCTCGGCCCGGATCCGGGCAATGATCGGCGGCAGCAGCAGGCCGGCATAGAGGTCGGAGGCCGAAATCACCACCGCGCCGGCCATGCTCTCGTTCTGGCCATAGGCCGACATCGACAGCCGCGCCGCGGCATCGCCCATGGCGCGCACGTGATCGATCAGCGCATGCCCCGCCGGGGTCAGCCGCAGACCGCGCCCGACACGTTCGAACAGGACCACGCCAAGCTCATCTTCGAGCGCGTCGACCTGGCGGCCGAGGGTGGGCTGGGCGAGCCCGAGCGCACGCGCCGCGGCCGAGAGCGAGCCCTCCTCGGCGGTCACGAGAAAAGCGCGGGCCCGGTTCCAGTCGAAGTTCACGTTTCGCCAATCCATACGGATATGCATAGCCGCTCCACGAATCCAGTCAATTTTCTTTGGATGCCTGTCGGGCTACCTTTGCTGTGCGTTCAGTAAGGCGCAGCACAAGCGACCAGACGAAAGATTGCCCGGCCCGACCGGTCCGCCGCCCGCTCGGGCGGTGCCGGAGAGGCTTTGCCCGACACAAAGGACCAGACCATGCACGTATTTTCCGACCCGACATCCCGCTGCTACGCCCGTCTCACCGGGCTGTTCTACCTCATCATCGCCTTTGCCGGCGGCTTCGCCATCCTCTGGGTGCCGTCCCAGCTCCAGGTGGCCGGCGACGCGCAGGCGACCTTCGCCAATATCCTCGCGAGAAACAGTCTCTATCTCTGGGGTATTGGCGGTGAAGTTCTCATCCTCGTGGCCGAGATCATGGCCACGGCGATGCTCTACTTCATGTTCAAACGGGTGAGCCCGGTGCTCTCCTTCGCCGCCGCGCTGGCGCGGTTGTCGATGGTGGGGGTGATGGCGGCGATGCTGTTCTTTCACTTCGCGGCGCTCACGCTGGCCGACCCCGGCACCACCCTTGCGAGTTTCACCGAGGCGCAGCGGATCGACCTCGCCGGGCTGATGCTCGCGACCCACGATGCCGGTGTCTGGATCTGGCAGATCTTCTTCACCGTCCATCTCGCGATCCTCGGCCAGCTCGTGGCGCGCTCGGGTGTCTTCCCGCGCCTCCTCGGCCACGCGATGACGCTGGGCGCGATCGGCTACACGCTCGACACGCTTTCGGCCTTCGTCTTCCCGGGCAATGCCGCGCTGGCGGGTGTGACCGGCGTGTTCCTCGCCATCGTCACCCTGGCGGAAGTGGGCTTTGCGCTCTGGCTGATCTTCCGCGGGCCCCGCCCCGCGGCCAGCACCGCTCCGGCCTTCGCCTGACACCTCAACGGGACGCCGAGCGCGCCCCGACCCTCCCCTCATCTCATCAAAGGACCCAAGACATGAAACGTATCTGCATCATCGGCATCTCCGGCAAACTCGGCCAGTACATGACCCAACACGCCCTCGACCGCGGCTTCGACGTGGTCGGCGTCTGCCGCCCGGAAAGCGTGGGCAAGCTCGACCGCTTCAAGGGCCGGATCACGCTCTATCCCGGCCGCACCGACGACGTTTCCGTCGTCTCGCAAGCGGTCAAAGGCTGCGATGGCGTGCTCACCGTGCTCGCCCCCTGGGGCTTCAACAACTACGCCAGCGGCACCGCCCGGGCGGTGATGGACAATGCCGAGCCCGGCGCGCGGCTGATTTTTTCCTGCGGCTGGCACATCTCCAAGGATGGCAAGGATCGCTACAGCCTGCGCCAGAGGACAATCTACGCCCTGTTCACTTTCCTAGGCTGGGCTACCCGGTTCGCCGACATTTCCGACCAGATACGTGCGACGAACGCGATCTTCGCCTCCGACACCGCCTGGACGGTGGTGCGCGGCTCCAATCTCGAGGAGGGCGACAGCGAGGGGCTGCCGGTCTGGTCGCCACGGGTCGGCGATCCGGTCCTGGCCTCGAACAAGACCCGTCGGACGGACTTTGCCCTGTTCATGGTCCATGCCCTGACCGACGACCGGCTGATTCACGAGGCCCCGGCGATCGTGAGCCGCAAAAGCGCCTCGGCCCGGGCCCATGCCGCGCCCGCGGGCTTTGCCGTTCACGGCTGAGAGACGGGATGTCGCCGTGGCGCCGATGCCTGCCGGTGTCGGCGCCAAACGCGCGATCCGTCCAGGGTCGGGACTCACCGGGTCCGCCGCAGGATTGCGGCCGCGCGCAGGATTGCCGACAGAAAGATGTCGGCGCGCCGGCCGGGACCTGTTGCGATCCTTCGGACATCCCCGGGGCGACAGAACATCCGCTCGACCGCGGTGCGCCCACGACAGGCGGTTTTGTCATGGGAACGCGGGGGCTCCGTGTCGGGTCGGCGGGTTGACGGCCTCGCAGGCCCGCTCGGCCACCGCAATCTCCCGTCCGTCCCTGGCGGACGCGAAGCAAATCAACGGCTCGGGTGAGGTCAGCGAACTGAGGACGGAAACTAGTCCCCTAGGGGAGTGGTCCAAAGCAGCAACAGAAAACTTACTATTTTCAGTGTGTTGAAAAATTCGTCCGTAAACTTTCCGTTCACTTTCGGCCCGGTGCCGCAGCGCACTCAACGGGGCGAAGGGTCACTGCGGAGAACCCGTCTGGACCTCTTGGATGATCCGCTGCGCCCAATCGCCCAGGATCGGGACGAAGTCGATCGACCCCAAGACGCGCAGAACCAGCGCCAGCAGGATGGTTGCTCCCAGGGTCGAGCCGAGGCCAAAAGCCAGACCCCGCACCAGGCTCCAGGACGCCACCCGGTAGATCGAGCTCTCGATGCGGAAGTACCGCTGATCGTTCAGGCGCTTTACTTCCGCCCGCAGCGCTTCGAGTTCTGCCACAACGGCTGTGGTCTCATCGACGTCCATCGTCCTCTCCTTCACTTGTCCCGTTTGCACACCCCGGCTCAGGACCAGGCTTCAGGTTGTCTCGCATAACCGATGTACAGCGGGTGCTTCGGATGCCCCGCCTTGGTCAGCCCGAGGTGGTAGAGCGGCACACCGGTCCGGCGCAGCAGGGCTTCCACCGTCGGGCCGCGGCCCAGATGCTCACCGTGCGTTCCCCAGGCACAGATGACCTGATCCGCCCAAAGCGCGCCGTTCCGGATCGCCGCGTCGTTGGCGGCACCGACGGGGTCCGGCGCGGCGCGCATCTTCTTCGGATCGGTGTCGCGCCAGGCGAATATGTTGGTCACCCGAAACGCGCCGAACCCGAGCGCGCGGGCACGCCGTTCGCAGCGCTCCACGGTCGGATCGTTCTGCACTTCCGTCGCGGTGGACGGGTTGAGCATGACGAACAGGGCCTTGGCGCCGTCCGGGTCCCAGGTGCGGGTCAGCTCGTAGCGATATCGCTCGCAGTCCGAGTATACGGCGATGGACGGGGCATCGTCCTTGGTGTGGGTGCGGGTGATCATGGGGTTTTGTGACCCTGTCCGCGCGATTTCGCAAGCATGGGGCCTTGCGGAATTTGTCCATCCGGTCAAGATGAAGCGGCAAGGAGGCCGCCGATGCTGTTGCAAGAGATCATTCGCCGGAAACGCGACGGGCTGGCGCTGGACCCGGCCCAGCTCGAACAGATGGTCGCGGGGATCACCTCCGGCGCAGCGAGCGAAGGCCAGGTGGCCGCTTTCGCAATGGCGATATTTTTCAACGGCATGACCCATGCCGAAGCCGCCGCGCTCACGCTGGCGATGCGCGATTCGGGCGACGTGTTCACCTGGGACCTGCCCGGGCCGGTGGTCGACAAGCATTCGACCGGCGGTGTGGGCGACAACGTGTCCCTGATGCTCGCGCCGATCGTGGCCGCGGCGGGTGGCTACGTGCCGATGATCTCCGGGCGCGGGCTCGGCCACACCGGCGGCACGCTCGACAAGATGGACAGCATTCCGGGCTATGTGAGCACGCCCGACAACGATCTCTTCCGCAAGGTGGTGCGCGAGGTCGGCTGCGCGATCATCGGTCAGACGGCGAACCTCGCCCCCGCCGACAAGCGGTTCTACGGCATTCGCGACGTCACCGCGACGGTGGAATCGATCCCGCTCATTACCGCCTCGATCCTGTCGAAAAAGCTCTCCGCCGGGCTCGAGGGGCTGGTGATGGATGTGAAGGCGGGCAACGGCGCCTTCATGGCGACGACGGAGGACGCGGTTGCGCTCGCGGAAAGCATCACCGGGGTGGCGCGCGAGGCGGGGCTGGGTTGCCATGCGTTGATTACGGATATGAACCAGCCGCTCGCCTCGGCGGCAGGGAATGCGCTGGAAGTCTCTAACGCAGTGGATTTCCTTACCGGCGCGGCGCGCGACGCGCGGCTGGAGACGGTCACGCTGGCGCTTGCGGGCGAGATGCTGCTGATCGGCGGGATCGTCGAGACGCGAGACGCAGGTGTCGCCAAAGCGCGGGCGGTGCTGGACAGCGGCGCGGCGGCGGAGGCGTTCGGCCGCATGGTGACGGCGCTCGGGGGACCTGCGGATTTCGTCGAAACACCCGGGAGCTACCTCGCCAGAGCGGCGATCACCCGGCCCGTTGCGGCGCCCCACGACGGTCATGTCTCGGCGATCCAGTCGCGCGAGATCGGCCTTGCCGTGGTCGAGCTCGGTGGCGGGCGGCGGCGGGCGGATGATGTCATCGATCCGAGCGTGGGGATCACCGACCTTCTGGATCTGGGGGCGGAGGTCGCCGCCGGGGATCCGCTGTGTCTGATCCATGCCGACAGCGAAGAGGCGCTCGCGGCGGCGGCGGCCCAGGTGCTTGCAGCCTACGAGATCGGGGCGGCGCCTGCCGTGCCGGACGCGGTGCTCCAGGTCATCGACTGAGCGACGAACGCGCTTCGAAGCGCGCTTCCAAGGGGTTTCGAAACCCCTTGGCGCGGGGGCTCACTGGTTGAACACCCGGCTCGGGTGCAGCTCGCCCGCGCGGTAGATGCCGACCGCGACCGCCTTGCCGTCGAGGCTCGCCCAGGCTTCGTCGCCGTACTCGACGTCCGAAGCCAGCACCATGCCGGGGTTGCCGTGGCGCAGGCGCGTCGCGCCCTCGACCGTCGCCTTGAGCTCCGGCAGATCGTCCAGCCCCTCTTCGAGCGGGCGCAGATAGGTCTCTAACTCAGGCGATTTCGCAAGTTTTTCGACCAGCTCCATGCTCACCCCGTCGGCGGCCTCGAAGGGCCCCGACCAGACCCGGCGCAGCTCGGCCACGTGACCGTGGCAGCCGAGCGCCTCGCCCAGGTCGCGCGCGACGGCGCGCACGTATCCGCCCTTGCCGCAGATCATCTCGATCACCGCGTGGTCGGCATCGGGCCGCTCGACCAGTTCGATCTCGTCGACCCAGAGCGGGCGGGCCTCGACCTCGAAATCTTCGCCGTCGCGGGCCAGTTTGTAGGCGCGCTCGCCGTCGATCTTCACCGCAGAGAACTTCGGCGGCACCTGCATGATGTCGCCCTCGAAGGCCTTGAGCGCGGCGCGGATCTCGTCATCCGTCGGCCGCGCCTCGGCGCTGGCGATCACCTCGCCCTCAGCGTCGTCGGTATTGGTCGCCTGGCCGAGGCGCACGGTGAAGCGGTAGGCTTTCAACGCGTCGGTGATATAGGGCACGGTCTGGTCGCCTCGCCCAGCGCCACGGCGAGCACGCCGGTCGCCTCCGGGTCGAGCGTGCCGGCGTGGCCGGCCTTCTTCGCGTCGAGCGCCCAGCGCACCTTGTTGACGACCGCGTTGGAGCTGATGCCGGCGGGCTTGTCCACGATCAGCCAACCGTGGATGTCGCGCCCCTTCTTCCTGCGCGCCATTATTCTTCCTCGTCGCCCGCGTCGTGCTCGATATCGGCGCGCACCCGCGGCTCGGACAGTATCCGGCGGGTCTCGTCCATTCGGTCGAAGGTCTCGTCGATCAGGAAACGCAGATCCGGTGTATGCTTGATCGTGACCGCCTTGCCGACCCGATGCCGGATCTCGCCCTTGTTGCGGGCCAGCGCCGCGATCGCCTCTTCACGGTGGCCGCCGCCGAGCGGCATGACGTAGACGGTTGCGATGCTCATGTCCGGCGTGACCTTCACCTCGGTGACGGTGATCGACATCCGGGTCAGGTCCGGGTCATGCACGTCGCCATGCATGAGCATTTCGGAGATCGTGCGGCGGATCAGCTCGCCGACGCGCAGCTGACGTTGCGAGGGGCCGCGATCGTTGGAGGGGCCGTGATGTGAGCGGTGCTTTGACATGGGGGCCAGATATGCCCGATTGTGCGCTATGGCAACAGGGCGTAGACCCCGGTCGACGCGAGGGACCAAACGGGAGAGCATCATGAGCGAGACACCGGGAATTGTCATCAACGGGGCATCCGGCCGGATGGGACAGATGCTGGTCAAGCTCGTGAGCGAGAGCCCGGCGGCGCGGCTCGTCGGCGCCCTCGAGCGGTCCGGACACGACTGGATCGGGCATGACGTCGGCGAGGCGATGGGCGGGGCCGCGCTCGGCGTGGCCGTGACCGACGACCCGCTCGAAGCGCTCGCCAAGGCCCAGGCGGTGATCGATTTCACCGCCCCCGCGGCCACCGTGCCGCTCGCGGCCATCGCCGCGCAGGCGCGCGCCGTGCACGTGATCGGCACCACCGGGCTGTCGGAGGAGGATCTCGCCAAGCTCGACGCCGCCGCCCGGCATGCCACGATCATCCGCGCCGGCAACATGTCGCTCGGCGTGAACCTTTTGGTGCAACTGACCCGCAAGGTGGCCGAAGCGCTCGACGAGAGCTTCGACATCGAGGTGGTCGAGGCGCATCACAAGCACAAGGTCGATGCACCTTCGGGCACGGCGCTGATGCTGGGCCAGGCGGCGGCGGAGGGGCGCGGCGTGCAGCTCGACCGGGTGGCCGACCGGGGCCGCGACGGGATCACCGGCGCGCGGGTGGACGGGCATATCGGGTTTTCCGCGATCCGGGGCGGCGACATCGTCGGCGAACACGACGTGATCTTTGCCGGGCCGGGCGAACGGGTGGTGCTGCGCCACATCGCGACCGACCGCGCGCTCTTTGCCCGCGGGGCGCTCAAGGCGGCGCTCTGGGGGATCGGGCGGCATCCGGGCAGTTACGACATGATGGACGTTCTGGGGCTCTGAGCGGGCGCGTTTTCGCCCGTCTCCGGCCAAGGCGCTCTGGTGTTAACCCGAATCCAGAAATCCGGATTTCTGGATTTTTTCAAGCCAAACAACATCCTGAAAACACGGTTGTTTTCAGGGCTTCTTCTGCGTCGTTAAGGCAAAATTAACCACGTTTCCCAGGCCCGAGTGCCCCGGAACTCCCCGCGGAATGGGATCAGAAATCGACCGCCAGGCCCTTTTTCTCGTAATCGCCGAACCGGGTCGGTTCCGGCCCGTCGCGGCCGCCATATTCCTTCGGCATCTCGGCCGACTTCGCCTTGCGCCGGCGCTCCTCGGCCTCGGCAAGCGCCCGGATCGCTGCGGGCGGCAGATCGCGCTTTTCGTCTTCGCTCATGTGCGTCTTTCCTGTCGTCTCGGGTTGATATAGGCCACGGGCACCCAAAGGCAAAGGAGTGCGCATGGTAAGCGAGGCAAATGTGGCGCGCCGGGTGGCGCTGACCCTGCTCACGGACGTGCTGGAAGAGCACCGGCTGCTCTCCGAGGTCCTGCCCAAGCGGCTCGCGAACCTGTCGCCCGAAGACCGCGCCCGCGCCCAGCGCCTCGCCACTGTCACCTTGCGCATGCTCGATCGTGCCGACCGGATGCTCGGCCCGCACCTCAAGAAACGCCCCCCCGCCCGGGTGATGGCGCTCCTGCGGCTCGGGGTTGTGGAGCTCTGCGAAGAGGGCGCGGCTGCTCATGGCGTGGTCAACGCCGCCGTCGAGATCGCGCGCGGGGACCGCAAGACCGCCGGCATGGCAGGGCTCGTCAACGCCGTCCTGCGTAAGGTTGCCGCCGATACCGCGAAATGGCCGACCCTGCCAGTACCACGGTTGCCGAAATGGCTGCGCAAGCCGCTGATTGACGATTACGGCAAGGCGGCGGTCGAGGCCATCGAAGCGGCACAGGCGGTTGCTCCGCCGCTCGATCTCACGCCGAGAGCCGACGCGGAGGCGCTCGCCGAGCGGCTCGGCGGCACGCTCCTGCCGACCGGATCGGTACGGCTGTCCAGTGCGGGACAGATCTCGGCGCTCCCAGGGTTCGAGACCGGCGACTGGTGGGTGCAGGATGCCGCGGCGGCGCTGCCGGCGCAAATCCTCGCCGCAAAGCCGGGCGAAAAGGTGCTCGATCTCTGCGCCGCACCGGGCGGCAAGACGATGCAGCTCGCGGCGACCGGCGCCAAGGTCACCGCCGTCGATATCTCGCCCACCCGCATGGCCCGGGTCGGGGAAAATCTCGCGCGCACGGGCCTCACCGCCGAGCTCGTCACCGCCGACGCGCTCGCGTACCAGGGCGGGCCCTTCGACGCGATCCTGCTCGACGCGCCCTGCACCGCCACCGGCACGATCCGCCGCCACCCGGATCTGCCCCACGCCAAGGACGGCAGCGATTTTCCCGGCCTCTTCGAGCTGCAGGAGCACCTGATCGACCGCGCACTCGGCCTGCTCAAGCCGGATGGGCGCCTGGTCTATTGCACCTGTTCCCTGCTGATCGACGAAGGCGAGGAACAGGTCCGCGACGCCTGCGCGCGGCACCCCGGGCTTGTGGTCGACCGGGCGGCGCTCGACCGACCCGGGATCGATCCCGGCTGGATCACCGAAGAGGGCGGGTTGCGTTTGCGGCCCGATGTCTGGTCGGAACGTGGCGGCATCGACGGTTTCTATATCGCATGTCTGCGCCACGGCGGGTGACACCCCCTCCCGGCCTCTGTATGATCCGTCGCAAACCCCTGCAAACGCAGTGAAACAACGCGAGGCGAAGCATACCCGTGGCACAACGCGTCTCCTGGTCCCAGCGCATGAGCAGTTGGCTGAACCGCTGGCACGCCCGCCGCACCGCGAAAACACGCCCGCCGACCGGATTTCTGTCCCAGCCCGAACCGCGGACCATCGGCCGCTTCATCAAGGGCCAACAACTCGTTGCCGGTCAGGTGCTGCTCGCAGGCCACCTCGTGGAGCTCGACGAACAGTCGATCTGGGACGTGCCGCAGCCTTCGCCCGGGTTCACCGACGCCCTGCAGGGGTTCGGCTGGATGGACGACCTCGCCGCCCTCGGCGACCGCTCGGCGCGCGACACGGCGCAGGACTGGACCTTCGAATGGATCGAGCGTTACCGCGACGGCAGCGGGCCCGGCTGGACCCCTGAGCTCACCGGCCGGCGGGTCATCCGCTGGATCAACAACGCGGTTCTGCTCTCGGCCGGCCAGCCCGACCCAAATGTCGAGGCGTTCCATCTGTCGCTTGCGCAACAGACCCTGTTCCTGGCCAAACGCTGGTCGGCCACTCCGCCCGGGCTGGCCCGGATCGAGGCGCTCACCGGGCTGATCTATGCCGGGCTGTCGCTCAGGGGCATGGAGGGCCATGTCGATACCGCCGCCGATGGCCTGGCCGAAGAGTGCAAGCTCCGGGTCGATGCCGACGGCGGCATGCCGACCCGCAACCCCGAAGACCTGCTCGAGATCTTCACCCTGCTCAACTGGGCCGCGCTGACGCTCGCCGAAAGCGGGCGCAAGGCGCGGGCCGAGCATAGCGCGGCGATCCAGCGCATCGCGCCGACCCTGCGCACGCTGCGCCATTCCGACGGCGGGCTCGCGCGGTTTCACGGCGGCGGGCGCGGCGGCGAAGGGCGGCTCGACCAGGCGCTCGCCACTTCCGGTGTCAAGAAGGCGGCCGCACCCGGCCTGGCGATGGGCTACGCGCGCCTCCACGGCGGGCGCACGTCGCTGATCATGGACGCCGCCCCCCCGCCCACTGGCGACGCGGCCTATGACGCCCATGCCTCGACACTCGCCATCGAGGTGACCTCCGGCCGCCGACCGATGATCGTGAGCTGCGGGTCCGGTGCCGAGTTCGGCGCCGCCTGGCACAAGGCGGGCCGGGCCACGCCCTCGCATTCGGTGCTCGGGCTCGACGGATTCTCGTCATCGCGGCTCGTCGGCGACGGCGAAAATCTGCGGCTGACCGGTGGGCCCCACGAAGTGCATGCGCAATCGGTTACCGACGACGGGCTGTCGGGCATTGTCGCCGGCCACGACGGCTACATGCCGACCCATGGCCTCGGTTATGTTCGGCGGATCGAGATGTCGAGCGACGGCCGGATGATCCACGGCGAGGAGACGCTGGCCGCCGTCTCCGAGGCCGAACAGGCCAAGTTCGACGAGGCCCTGTCGCGCGAACGCGGCATTCCCTTCTCGCTCCGGTTCCATCTGCACCCCGATGTTGACGCCTCGCTCGACCTCGGCGGCACCGCGATCAGCCTTGCGCTCAAGTCGGGCGAGATCTGGGTTCTGCGCTACGAAGGCAAGTACAGGCTGCAGCTCGAACGCTCGGTCTTTCTCGAAAAGGGCCGTCTGGAACCGCGTGCGGCGAAACAGGTGGTTCTCTCCGGCGTCGCTTTGGACTATGCGACCCGCATCCGCTGGTCGCTCGCCAAGGCGCAGGAAACCCCCGTGGGTCTGCGCGATCTGGTGATGGACGACGAGATGCCCGGATTGATTGAAGACCTGAGGGACTAACATGACCGACCTTTCGCCCATCCGCCGCGCGCTGATCTCCGTTTCCGACAAAACCGGCCTGACCGAGCTCGGCGCCGCCCTCGAAGCCCGCGGGGTCGAGATCCTGTCGACCGGCGGCTCGGCCAAGGCGCTGCGTGACGCGGGCGTCGCCGTGCGCGACGTCGCCGATGTCACCGGCTTTCCCGAGATGATGGACGGGCGGGTCAAAACGCTCCACCCCATGGTGCACGGCGGGTTGCTCGCGCTGCGCGACAACGACGCCCATGTCGCGGCGATGGAGGAACACGGGATCGGCCCGATCGATCTCCTCGTCGTCAACCTCTACCCGTTCGAGGCCGCGCTCGCCCGGGGCGCGGGCTACGACGAGATGATCGAGAATATCGACATCGGCGGCCCGGCGATGATCCGGGCGGCCGCCAAGAACCACGCCTTCGTCACCACCATCGTCGATGTCGAGGATTATGCGG
>JAGRMP010000356.1 GCA_020441225.1 Maritimibacter sp.
CGTGCGGCAAGGGGATGTCGTTTTCACGCCCGATATGCCGCTATCTCACCCGAGCGCCCCCGGAGGGCAGTGTATCGCTGGAGGACCAGGATCAAGCGGAGAGTGACCATGGCCGAGACCGAAGCCCCCAGGCGCAAACGTGGCGGCAGCGGCGGTGGCGCGGCGCGGCGCGCAGCGCGAACCGAGACCGGCCCGGTGACGGTGCCGCGGCTCACCCGCAACATCCCCGATTACGAACTGCTCTCGGAAGAGGCGCTCGCGATCATCGAGCACAACGCCGAGACCGTGCTCGAGGAAATCGGCGTGGTGTTCTCGGAAAACCCCGCGGCCCTCGAACGCTGGAGAGCGGCCGGTGCCACGGTCGTCGGCGAACGGGTACATCTCCCCCGCGGGCTGGCGCGGAAATTGTGCGAAACCGCCCCCGCGCGGTTCACCCAATACGCCCGCAACCCGGCGAACAACGTCGAGATCGGCGGCCGCGACCTGGTGCTCGCCCCGGTCTACGGCCCCCCCTTCGTGCGCGATGCTGCGGGCGGGCGGCGCTACGCGACGATGGACGATTTCAACAATTTCGTCCGTCTCGGACAGATGTCGAAATGGCTGCACCATTCCGGCGGCACGGTCTGCGAACCCACCGACATTCCGGTAAACAAGCGCCATCTCGACATGCTGTTTGCGCATATGACGCTGTCGGACAAGCCGTTCATGGGCTCGGTCACCGAACCCTCGCGCGCCGCAGACGCGGTCGAAATGGCCAAGATCCTGTTCGGTGCCGAGTTCGTCGATACACACCCGGTGATGGTCTCGCTGATCAACATCAACTCGCCGCTCACCTTCGACGCGACGATGATGGGCGCGCTCGAAGTCTACGCCGAAGCCGGTCAGGCCTGCATCATCTCGCCCTTCATCGTCGGCGGCGCGATGGCGCCGGTCAGCGTCGCGGGCACGCTCACCCAGGTCTTTGCCGAGGTGATGGCGGGGGTGGCCTACAGCCAGCTCGTGCGCCCCGGCGCGCCGGTGATCTTCGGCGCCTTCGTGACCTCGATCGACATGAACTCGGGCGCGCCCACCTTCGGGACGCCCGAGGCCGCCCAGATCACCCTCGGCGCGGGCCAGCTCGCCCGCCGTCTCGGCCTGCCGTTCCGCTCCGGCGGCGGCTTCACCGGCTCGAAACTGCCCGATGCGCAGGCGGGGTACGAAAGCGCCAACTCGCTGCAGACGGCACTTCAGGCCGGGGTCAATTTCATGCTCCACGCCTGCGGCTGGCTCGAGGGCGGGCTGGTGGCGAGTTTCGAGAAATTCGTCATCGATGCCGACCAGCTCGGCGCGCTGCACAAGATGGCCGCCGGGATCACGGTCAACGACGATACCCTGGCGCTGGATGCGATCCGCGAAGTCGGACCGGGCGGGCATTACCTCGGCTGCGCCCATACCCAGGCAAATTTCCGCGACGCCTTCTGGCGCTCGGAGGTGTTCGACTTCAAGCCCTTCGAGACCTGGGACGAAGAGGGCGCGCGCGACACCCAAGGGCTCGCGAGCGCCAAGGTCGCGAAAATGCTCGCGACTTACTCCGAACCGCCGATCGACCCGGACGTGCGCGCGGCCCTTGCGGCCTACGTCGCCGAGCGCAAGGCATCGATGCCCGACGCCTTCGTCTGAGCCGTCCGCGCGCGCCGGGCGAACGGAGCGCGGCGCGACGCGCGGGCAGGGGCAGGGGAGGCAGGATCAGGCGACCCGGTTTTCACGCGGCAACAGCCGCGCCTCGGCCATGAGCGCGATCAGGATCTCGACATGGCGGGCGGCGGAATAGGCCGCGCCGCCGGACTTGCGGATTTCCTCAAGCCGGGCTTCTTCTTCCAACAGGCGCGGCAGCGCACTGGCCGGCGCAGGCGCGGAGGGCGCGCGCATCACCCGGCGCAGATCGCGTTCGCGGTTGTACTCGGCGAGCCCGAACCTGGCGGCACGGATCAGCAGTTTCGGACGGCGCAGGCGGCGCAGGACAGCGAGGGGGTGATCGGACATTGTGGCCTCCATGAGTGTGAGTCGCCTCAATCATTCCACAACCCTTACGGGTGTTGCGTCCGGGCGCCTTTCAGCGCGCGCGCACCCCAGACCATCGTAATATATGAGCAATTATATTCGACCCTGTCGCGTTGGATTAACCTTACGGTAACCAATTTGGGATCATTGTGGCATGCATAACTCGCCCAATAGTTGTCTGCCAACGACCAGAACGGCGAGCGGTCCAAATGAGGGGATGTCATGGGAGCCTCACATTCTCCCGGGGTGCGGCCTGATGCCGTCGCACCGCCGAACTGGTTGCCGACGCCTGTCCGGACGTATCTCGCCCATACCGAGGCGGGCACGAGTATCCGGGCGCTGGCACGCAAGGCCGGAGTCCACCCATCCACGGTGCTGCGCCAGGTGCGCCGAACCGAGATGTTGCGGGACGATCCGCTTGCCGACGCGGCACTCAACCGGCTGGGCCGCTTTTGGAACGCACGCCAAACGCCCGGTCGGGACATGTCCAACAACCAGGATCCGCTGCTCATGACTGCCCCGAAGGATGACGACCTGCGCCTCGCGCGCGAATCCCTGCGCGTGCTGCGCGCGCTTCTCGAAACCGACACCCTCCTGGTCATCGCCGATGGCGTCGAGGACGCGGTCGTCGTGCATAACGACGGCGACGGCCGCCCGGTGCGCCGCGCGGTGCTCACCCGTGACGTGGCCGAGGCGCTTGCGCTGAAGGAATTCATCTCCGGCACCGTGTCGGGACGGATCGCGCGCTATTCGATCACCCCCGCCGGCCGTTCCGAGGTGCGCCGACTGCTGGCCGAGACCGAGTCGCGCCGCGCCAGCGCGCGGGGGCAGGCGGAAGACACGGACGTGATCGATGCCGGGGAGCTGTTCCTGGGCGGCGAACGCAACCGCAAATCGCGCAAACGCACCGCCGGGGCGGAATCGCCTCTCCTTGTCCTCGCCCGCCGCAAACGCGGCTCCGGCGAAGCCTGGCTCACCCCGGACCTCGTCGCCGCGGGACTGAGGTTTCGCGAGAACTGGGAGATTGCCCGCCTCGGCGGCGAGATCACCCGCGACTGGGACAAACTCGTCGCCGGTCGGGTCTCGTCGGGCGGCGCACGGGTGGCGTCCGGCGGCGGCGCGACCCGGCGGCTCGAAGCCGAGCAGGCGCTCAACGCCGCGATCCGCGCGCTCGGACCGGACATGGCCGAAACCGTCATCCTCGCGGTCTGCCAGGATCAGGGCATGGAAGATGTGGAAGACCGGCTCGATTTCCCCGCCCGCTCCGGCAAGATCGTGCTGCGGATCGCGCTCCACATGCTCGCGCGTCACTACGCCGAGGCCGGTTCCGAGGGCTATGACCTGATCTATTGAGGGCGCATCTCCGCGGCGACGGCCCCGAGGCGCGCCGGCGCTGCCCGGCCCGGAGCCGCAGGAGCCCCCGTTCCGCAGGCCTAGTCGCGGTCGGCGAGCACGATCAGATCGAAATCCAGCGCCGGGAACCGGTCGGTGATCTCGCGGCGGACCAGGTGCGGATCCGGCACCATGGGTGCGACCGCGCGGTATTTGCCGCGGTAGCCGGCGGCAACGAGCCGCTCCGCGAGATCGAGACAGTCGAAGCCGGGTCCCACCAGGGAAGAAAAGACCACGTCCGGCCGGATCCGTTCGAGCGCGTCCCGGGTCACGTCCGCAAAGGGCAGGCAGGTGAGGTTTGCCGCATCGGGACTGTCCGTCAGGCTGCGCGGCGGCACCATGTCGCCCACGGCCAGGAACCGGGGCTCGGTGTTCTCCTGGTGTCCGGGCCTCCCCGTTTCGGCTTCCGGACCGGGGCCTGAGTTTGTATCCGTACCTGCAGGCGTCCGCCTGTCGTCCCGAATCATCCGGCCTGCCCCTTCCGTGTTCGACCGGCCCGGGGCGGTCGAACACCACCCGCGAGACGTGTATACCCCGAGTCGTTTTCTACTATGGAGGGACGTGAGGCCGCGTGCAACCCGCCCCGGGTCCTCGGGCCGGACCTGCCCGCCCCCCGTTGGCGCCGCGGGGCTTGTGGACCGCGGCCTTTACAGCCGCGCCCGGCTGACCGAAGCTCCGCGCGAATCCCCCCCGCGTGGAGCCGCCATGACCCCGGACGACTTCGTCAAAGCCACCCCGATGCCCGCAGGGTATATCGGCGCCGACGGCCGTATCGGCGCGCTCAACGACGGGCTCGCCGGGCTGTTCGGTCCCGAAATACGGGGGCGGCATTACATTACCGCCTTCCGCCAGCCCACGCTTCTCGACCGGATCGAGGCGGCGCTTGCGACGGCCACCCGCACCCAGGGCACCTATATCGGCCGACAGGCCGGGCGCGACACGACCCTTGAGGTCACCATTTCGCCGTTGGGCGGGGGGGTGATGGTGTTTTTCGAAGACCTCACCCATCTCGCCGAGGCCGGAGAGCGGCGCTCGGAATTCGTTGCGAATGTCAGCCACGAGCTGCGCACGCCGCTCACTGCGATCTCCGGCTTCATCGAAACCCTGCGCGGCCCGGCGCGCGACGATTCCGAGGCCCGGGACCGGTTCCTCGACATCATGGAGCGCGAAGCGCGGCGGATGAACCGGCTGGTCGATGACCTCCTGTCGCTGTCGCGGGTCGAGGACGTCGAACGGATGCGACCGCTCGACCGGGTCGACGCGGCGGCGCTGGTCAAGGGCGCGGCGGCGGGGCTTGCGCCCCAGGCCGAGCTGCGGGGAGTCGCGATCGAGGTGGTCGGCTGCGACACCGCACGGCTGATCCCCGGCGACGCCGATCAGCTGACACAGGTCTTCGCCAACCTGGTCGAAAACGCGATCAAGTACGGCCGCGAAGGGGGGCGGGTGCGGATCGACGTGGAACAGCTCGGCTCGGCCGCGGTGCTCAAGGGGGCAGGGCTGCGGATCGCGGTCCAGGATGACGGCGAGGGAATCGACGCCCGCCATCTCGGGCGACTCACCGAGCGATTCTACCGCGTCGACAGCCATCGGTCGCGCGGCATGGGCGGGACCGGGCTGGGCCTGGCCATCGTCAAGCACATCGTCAACCGCCACCGCGGCCGGCTGCGGATCGAGAGCGAACCCGGGCAAGGCTCTACCTTCACGGTGTTTCTGCCGCTCGACTGAGGCGAGGACAGCATCCGGCCCGGCGACAGTGACGCGGCGTCGCGGGGATTGCCGTGGCCCGCGCGACCCTGCGTTACAAAACTGTTACACAGCCGTCATAAAAGCTTTGCTGCGCGGGCCTAGACCGCCGCTCAGGACGCCGAGCTACGAAGCGTGCGCGCCCCCGTGTGAAACCAATCCTCAGGAGACAGATATGTCCTTCGTGAAACTGACCGCCTCGACCCTGGCGATCGCCGCCGTGTCGGCCACTGCTGCCGCCGCGCGTGACCAGGTCCAGGTGGCCGGCTCCTCCACCGTGCTGCCCTATGCGTCGATCGTCGCCGAAGCCTTCGGCGAAAACTTCGATTTCCCGACCCCGGTGGTGGAATCGGGCGGCTCGTCCGCCGGTCTGAAGAAGTTCTGCCAGGGTGTCGGCGAAGAGACCATCGACATCGCCAACGCCTCGCGCAAGATCCGCGACAAGGAGATCGCCGCCTGCGCCGAAGCCGGTGTGACCGACATCATCGAAGTGCGCATCGGCTACGACGGCATCGTCTTCGCCTCGCAGCTCGACGGTCCGGCCTACACCGCCTTCACCCAGGCCGACATCTTCAACGCGCTGGCGCCGAAGGTCATGGTCGACGGCGCGCTGGTCGACAACCCCTACACCCAGTGGGCCGATTTCAACCCGGACCTGCCGGCGGAAGACATCCTCGCCTTCATCCCGGGCACCAAGCACGGCACCCGTGAAGTCTTCGAAGAGAAGGTGATCGCGGTCGGCTGTGAAGAAACCGGCGCGCTGCAGGCGATGATCGACGGCGGCATGTCGGAAGACGACGCCGAGGACGCCTGCCTCGCGGTGGCCTCGGACGGCCGCGCGGTCGATATCGACGGCGACTACACCGAGACGCTCGCCTCGATCGACGCCAACGCCAACGGCATCGGCGTGTTCGGCCTCGCCTTCTACGAGAACAACACCGACAAGCTCAAAGTCGCCACCATGGCCGGCGTCGAGCCCTCGACCGAGTCGATTGCTTCCGGCGAATACCCGGTGTCGCGCCCGCTCTACTTCTACATCAAGAAGGCCCATATCGGCGTGATCCCCGGCGTCAAGGAATACGCCGAGTTCTTCGTCTCTGACGACATGGCCGGCCCGGACGGCCCGCTCGCCGAGTACGGCCTGGTGTCGGACCCGGAACTCGCGGCCACCCAGGACATGGTGATGAACGAAGACACGATGCAGTAAGTCGCTGCATCGGGACGGCGCGGTTCCCCCGCGCCGTCCATCCCCTGCCGGCACAGCCTGCGCCGGTGTCTTGATCTCCGACCGACACAAGGCACAGCCCCATGTCGCCTCTCTGGCTCCTCATCCTCATCCTGGTGCTCGCCGTTGCGGGCTTCGTCGCCGGACGGCAACGGGCGCTCAACAGCGTCGACGATTACCGCAAGCTGCACTCCCGTCCGAATTATTACGGCGTCAACGTCGCGATGCTCGCCTTCGTGCCCGCCGTCCTGGTGCTCGGCGCGTGGATGGTGCTGCAGCCGATTGTTATCAACTCCCGGGTTTCGCACGACATTCCGGCCAGCGCCTACGAAGACGGCGGCGCCCTGAACCTGATCATGTCCGACGTCCAACGGGTCGCCGACGGGCTCGACGTGGCCGTCGCCCAGGGGGCGATGACCGAGGAGGACGCGCGCTCGATCCGGACCGAATTCACCGACATCCGCGCCCGGCTCGGCGAGGTCGGCGTCGCGCTCGGCTCGAATGTCGAACCCTATGTGCTGAAGGCGGCGCAACGCTACCGGGCCCTGTCCACGACCGGCGACTGGGTGATGACCGTGGCGGTGCTGGTCCTGGCGCTCGGGGGCTTCGCGCTCGCCTATGCCCAGACCCACGGCGATCTCAGGGCCCGCAACCGGGTGGAAGCGGGCATCCTGTGGCTGCTGATCGCGGCCGCGACGGTGGCGATCATGACCACGGTCGGGATCGTGTTCTCGCTCCTGTTCAACACCATCGAGTTTTTCCGGCTCTACCCGGCACGCGAGTTCTTCACCTCGCTGAACTGGGCGCCGAGCTTTTCCGGGCGCGGCGGCTCTTCGCAGCTCGGGATCATCCCGCTTCTGTGGGGCACCTTCTACATCTCCATCGTGGCGTTGCTCGTCGCCGTGCCGATCGGCCTGTTCGCTGCTGTCTATCTCTCTGAATATGCGACGAAAAAGGTCCGCGCCGTCGCCAAGCCGATGCTCGAGGTCCTGGCCGGCATCCCGACCATCGTCTACGGTCTCTTCGCGCTCCTGACCATCGGCCCGCTGCTGCTCTCGGTCTTCGGCGGCGACGGGCTCGGCTGGATGAGCGGGGGCAGGGCGGTGATGACCGCGGGGATCGCCATGGGCGTGATGCTCATTCCCTTCGTCTCGTCGCTGTCGGACGACATCATCA
>JAGRMP010000032.1 GCA_020441225.1 Maritimibacter sp.
ATTTATGGGTACGCATCCTAGGGGCTGCCGCCCGCCGACGGGCCGTTTCGCTGGCTCGATCCTGGTGACACCAAGGGGATCTTCATGAAGCAGGCGATCCCGGCCTATGGCGAGGCGCGTGGGATCGAGACGGTCTACGACGGCCTGCCCTGGAACGAGATCGGCACCGTCGTGCCGCTCGGCATTCGCAACGGCACCGCGCCCGACGTGTTCAACCTGCCCAACGGCATGGAACCCACGGTGGTGCTGGCGGAAGGCTGGATCCAGCCGATCGAGGACTACATCCCCGACTTCGAAAACTGGAAAGCCGCCTAACCGAACGGTGCCTTCGTCGAGGGCGTGAACGTTTTCGATGGCAAGGTCTACGGCTTCCCGTTCTCGTCCGAGCGCCGTTTCAACAACGCGGTCCTGTTCAACCAGGACAAGATGAATGAGGTCGGCTACGACCACATCAACAAGGACCGCGCGCTGACCTTCGACGAGATGCGCGATGCGGCGAAGAAGATCGCCGCAACCGGCATGCCCGGCTTCATCATCGGTGGCAACCAACTCGGCCGCTGGTCAAACACCGCGACCATGCTCGCCCAACGCGGCGGTCTGTCCGTCGGGGCCGTTGGCCTCCAGGAAGGCATGGACATGACCACCGGCGAATATGTCTACGGGGCCGATGAATACGTGGCCGGCGTCGAGCTTCTGCTCGCCATGAACGCCGATGGCTCGGTCTTCCCCGGGGCGCTCACCATCAACGCGCCGCAGGCCTGCGAGTTCATCACCCAAGGCGCGGCCGGGATGATTGTGCAGGGCCCGTGGAACATCCCGATCTGGGAAGCCAAGGCGCAGGGCTTCAACTTCGGCGTGTCGCCGGGGCCGGCGCCGGACGAAGCGCATCTCGAACAGTCGATCTGGGTCCACCAGCTGCCGAACTCCGGCAACATGATGTGGCTGAACGCGGCCGCGAAGAACCCGGCCTACGCGGGCGACTATTTCCGTTGGTTGGGCTCGCTCGACGGCCAGGTGCCTTACGCCAACGTCGCCTCTTGTGCCGACCCGGCGATCTTTCCCGAAACCGTGGAACTCGCGGACCTCTCGGAGCGCGCGAAGTGGATGCTCCAGATGGCGGAGAAATACGTGCGCATCGCGCCCAACGCCTTCATCCACAACCCCGGGCTCGCCAAGGTGGCGGCGGCCTATGTCGACCCGACGCCGAACCTCGCCCAGGCGATCCAGGGCCTGTTCGCGGGTCAGCTCACGGACGTGAAGGCGACCCTGACCGCCGTGGCCGACGCCCGCAACAAGGCGCTCGACGACGCCATCGCCAAAGCCAAGGCCGAAGGCGCCAACGTCAGCCGCGAGGACTTCGCCTTCGGCAACTGGACCCAGACCGAGGACTACGGTCCGGCCGAATACGCGGCCCTTTGACACTGTATTCGGATCGGCCCCGCTGGGGGCCGGTCTCCTCCCAGGTCCGGGGCTTCGGCCCCGGGCCGACCTGCGCCCCGTTCCGATCTGCCCTGTGCAAGAGACCCGCCATGGCCTCCATATCCGATAACCCTACCGTTCGTGCCCGAAAGCCTCTCGGACAGAGGATCTGGGCCTCCCGTGTGGACTACCTGTTTCTCGCGCCCGGCATTCTGGTCTTTACGGCCTTCATCTTCTGGCCGCTGATCGCGTCGCTCTACTATTCGACGCTCAACTGGACCGGCTTCGGCCAGTCGGGCGAACAGATCGGTCTCGGCAACTACATCGAGATCCTGCAAGATCCCTATTTCCGTGGAGCCTTCCTGCGCTCGTTCATGTTCACCGCGGCCACGGTGCCGTTCCAGATGCTGTTGGCGCTGGTGCTGGCGATCATCCTCAACAACAAGTTTTTGAAGCTCTCGACGCTGTTTCGCACGCTGATCTTCCTTCCGGTTGTTACTCCGGTGGCGGTGATCGGCATCGTCTGGGTGCTGATGCTGAGCCCGTTCAACGGGCCGATCAACGATCTGCTGCTGGCGACCCACCTCGTCCAGCGCGCAATCGACTTCCTGGGGAACCCGCAGTTGGTGCTCTGGACCCTCGCAGCAATCTTCGTGTGGAAATGGACGGGCGTGACGCTGGTCTATTGGCTCGCCGCCCTCCAGACCGTGCCCGACGAGCTCTACGAGGCGGCGAAGCTCGACGGCGTAAAGCCTTGGCAAACAATGGTCTACATGGTGCTTCCGATCGTGGCGCCGTTTGCGGTGGTGATCGGCCTGATCTCGGCCATCGCGGCAATGAACGTCTTCCCGCTGCGCCGCCGGTTTGCCTTCGTTTCGCTTGAGACCGCGCTCAACGAGAGCTGGCGCAAATGGTGCATGGATCAGGCCGGCATCGACGCCGCCGATCTGTCGCTGATCCAGCAGCTCATGACCGAGCTCAACGAGGAGATCGCGGCCGACCGATCGCTCGGCGCCCAGTTCAGGATCGGGCACAGCTATGTGACGCCTGCGCCGGGAGAGACCATTCCGGACGCGAAGGCCTGGTTCCGCAGCGTCGTCGAAACCGAGATTTCGCCGCTTCTTGAAGAATACTGGTTCGATAACCTCGATAAGGCTGCCACTTCGAAAACGCGGCTACTGCAAGGGTTATGAGCGAGGCGCGGGAATATGGCGATGAGGGCGAGTCCGCAGCGCGGCTTGCCTATGACAGGATTCCTGTACGCAATGTCTGGTTCCTGTTCCTGTATGCCTATGATCTGGCCCGTTTTCAGGGCCGGTTCGAGGCGGAGATCGAAGGCTCTCCTGATTTCAGATCCCTGATAGCGCGGCTTCTCGGCCATGCCGTCGAAACCCGTCTGCGGCGCAACCTGAGCTTTGGGTATCGCCGGCGCGAAGACACGCTCAAGCGCGTGCGCGGCCGGATCGACATCCTGAAGACGGAATCTCAAGACCTGTTCCGCCGTGGCGAGATTGCGTGCCGCTTCGAAGAGCTCACGATCGACACGCCGCGCAATCGGCTCGTGCGTGCCGCACTCACGCTACTGGGCAGCCGCCTCGACGATGCGAACCTAGCGCACAGGACGAAGACCTTGGCTGGCGCGCTCGGCCGCGCCGGTGTCCGCGGCGCTATGCCCTCGCGTGCTGAAATGGCGTCGGACCAGATCGGGCGGCACGAGGCCGATGATCGCCTGATGGTCTCGCTTGCGCGTGCCGTCTTCGATCTGGTCCTGCCGACAGAACAGGAGGGCGTTCGTTCGCTTCTCAAGGCACAACGTGGCGATACAGAGTTCAGGAAGCTCTTCGAGCGCGCGATCGGCAAATTTCTCGACGCCGAGCTGCCGCGTGAAGACGGGTGGCGGGTCTATCCGGGAAAGCAGTTCCGTTGGCCGATAGGTGCGGCATCGCCCGGCATCCGGATGCATCTACCGATGATGGTCACGGACATCATCTTGGAGAATGCACGCGAGGACCGGCGCATCATCATCGATACCAAGTTCACGAACATCGCCACCAGTGCGCAATACGGCGACGGGCAACGCTTCAAGACCGGACATATCTACCAGCTCTATTCGTATCTGCGAAGCCAGGAGGTGGCCGACGACCCGCTGTCGCTCAGTTCGGAAGGAATGCTGCTCTATCCGGCGATTGGGATCGACGTGGATGAGACCGCGGAACTTCAGGGGCATCTCGTGCGGTTCGCGACCATCGACCTTGCGGCGCCGACGGCGACAGTCGTGGAGCGTCTGCGTCGTTTGCCGGTCTACACGAGCTTGGCGGCTTGAAGTCGTTCGTTCTGGTGAGGGGGGCGGTGTCTCAGGCGTTCGGCGCGGCACGGTCTTCGCCTTAGCAGAGGTGCTGTGACCTGCCGTGACCCCCGATGGTTCCCCCAGTTGACGGTAGGGTCCGACCCAGCGGAAGGATCGGACCATGAAGCCATCGACGTTCAATGAAGCCCAGATCATCGACATCCTGCGGGAGGCCGGGGCAGGGGCGAAGACCGCCGATCCGTGTCGCCGGCACCGGATCAGCACTTCCACGTTCTACGCATGGAAGGCGACGTTCGGGGGCATGGAGGTTTCGGACGCGAAACGGCTGAAGGCTCTCGAAGACGCGAATGCGATGCTGACCTGGACCGAAGAAACAGGCGACACCAGCCCGTCGTCGCGATCAGGGCCGGGAAAGTCCAGCTTACCGCGGTCCAAGGTTGGTGAGCAGCGCAACTCAACCGCGGACTCCGGCATCAGCTGGATGAATACCGGGGGTCACGGCACGACGACCCCGACACAGCGGTCCATCTTGCATGCCGGTTCACGCGCCTGCCGTCGTTTTACATGTTGGTGCTCTGGAACAGATCTCTGATCTGCTCGCGGAGCCAGGCGCAGCCGGGATCCTGCATCGTGTTGATGTGCCAGACGAGCTGCACCTTCTGACGCCCCCGCGGCAAGGTCATGTCGAGCAGCGTCGCCTGCCCCGCCTCGACCATCCGCCGGCCGAGATAGCCGGGCACGATGGCAAAGGCGTTCAGGGTCGACAGCAACTCCGGCAAGGCGCCGAAATTGCGGATCCGCATGCAGACGTTTTCAGACAACCCGCGTTCGGCAAGGACCTGTTCGACGTCGTCTGCATAGGTCAGGCCGGGCACCGCCATGACGATCCGTTCCTGGCAGAGGTCCACCGTTGCCGCCCGCTGAGGCGACAGCTCCGGCGGGCCGATCACCCGGTAATCCTCGTCGAAGAGATGCATCTGCCGAAGTTGCGTGTCGCGCATTTCCAAGAGGCCGATGGCCATTTCCGATTCCCGTGTCGCGAGGGTCCGGTACAGATCGAGGAATGGCGACGATGCATTTTCCAGCCGGATGCCGGGCGCAAGCTCGAACACGCGCCGGGCAAGCGGGGCAAGGAAGACCTGTTCGCCCAGCCCGGACAGAGACAGCCGAAAGGTCCGCCTGCTGCCCGCGGCATCGAAGGTCGCCGCATCGTTCAGCACCGACGCGATGCCGGACAGATGTTCGCGGATATTCGGCACGATGCGCTCGGTGAAGGGCGTCGGCTCCATCCCCTTCGCGCCGCGATAGAACAGCGGATCGTCGAGCATCTGGCGCAGTCGCTTCAGGGCATTCGACGTCGCAGGCTGGCTGAGGCCGAGGTTGGAGCCGGCCACCGAGACCGAATGCGAGTCGTAGATCTGCAGCATCAGTTCGAGCAGGTTCAGGTCGATGTGGCGGGGGTTTATCATTATTCTGAATTCCCACTATCCAAACTATCATTTGGACTTTAAGCACCATCCCCCCCATCGTCCATCATGCTTTTCGGAGGAGTCGCCCTGGTGGGGCACGAAAAGGATCACTGGGAGGATACAAATGAACCGCAGAAGCTTTGTGGGCGCGCTGACCGTTGCCGCCTCGACCCTTGCCCTCGCGTCCGCCGCGATGGCGGAGGATTACACGTTCCGCCTGCACCATTTCCTGGGCGCACAGGCCCCGGCGCAAACCCGGATGCTCGAGCCCTGGGCCAAGGCCGTGGAAGAAAATTCGGGTGGGCGTGTCAAGATCGAGATCTTTCCGTCCATGACCCTCGGGGGGCGCCCGCCGGAACTGATCCAGCAGGCGCGCGACGGGATCGTCGATCTGGTCTGGACGGTGAACGGCTACACGCCGGGCCTGTTCCCGCGCACCGAGGTGATGGAACTGCCGACCGTCTACAGGAACGACCCCAAGGCCGCGAACCTCGCGCTCTATGACATGTTCGAGGACGATCTTGCCGAGGAGTACAAGGGCGTCGAGGTCATGTTCCTGCATGTCCACGCCGGTCAGGCGCTGCAGACCGCCACGCTCGATGTGCGCAGCCTCGACGACCTCAAGGGCGCCAAGCTGCGCATCCCGACGCGCACGGGCGCCTGGGTGATCGAGGCGTTCGGCGCCGTCCCGGTGGCAATGCCCGTCCCCGAACTGCCCCCCGCGCTGCAAAAGGGCGTGGTCGATGGCGCGCTGATCCCGTGGGAGATCATCCCGCCGCTCAAGATCCAGGACCAGACGCAGTACCAGATCGAACTGAACGAGCGCGAGCGCTTCGGCAACACCACCTTCCAGGTGTCGATGAACCAGGCCCGTTGGGACGGGTTGCCCGAAGACATCCAGCAAGCCTTCCGCGACGCCTCGGATCGCGACTGGTGGGGGCAGGTGGGCGACATCTGGCGCGCCTCGGACGATTTCGGCATCCAGGTCGCCACCGGTGCGGGCAACACCCACCGGATCCTGAGCGAGGAGGAAAGCCAGCCCTTCCTCGACGCCATGCTTCCGGTCGTCGATCGCTGGATCGACGAAGTGACGGCCAATGGCATCGACGGCGCCGCGCTGGTCGATAAAGCCCGCGCGCTGGTCGCCGAGAACACGGCGGACTGACCTTGGCCGTTTCATCGGAACAGGACGACCGCCCCGAAAACAACGGGGCGGTCGCAACTGCGGTTGCAGGCTGGGCGCTGCTGGGCGGCATGCTGTTGCTGGCCGTGGTTGCGATCAACGTCGCCTCGGTCCTGGGCACGCTTGTCGGCTGGCAGGTGCCCGGCGATTTCGAGATGACGGAGATGGGCGTGGCCGTCGCGGCCTTCTCCTTTCTGCCCTATTGTCAGCTGACGCGGACCAACGTGACCGCCGACATCTTCACCCAGAATGCCGGCCGACGGACGCTGGCCTTTCTGAGCCTCCTGGGATCGGTCATCGCGTTGCTGTTTGCGCTGCTGTTGCTGTGGCGGATGTACGACGGCATGCGCGACCAGAGAGACTACGCCTACGAGACGTCGATCCTGCAGATCCCGGTCTGGCTGGCCTATGTCCCCATCCTCCTGTCCCTCGCGCTGCTGGCCGTTGCCGCGCTTCATACGCTGGCGCACGACCTCCGGCGGCTGATCCATGGAGGCCCCCATGACTGATCCCCTGACGCTGGGCATCGTGGCGCTGGTCGTCCTCGTCGCCCTGATCGCCTTCCGCATTCCTATCGCCTATGCGATGATCCTCGTGGGCGGCGTGGGCGTCGCGCTGGTGAACGGAATCGCGCCGGTCTTCAACCAGCTCAAGTCGTTGGCCTACGGGCAGTTCTCCATCTTCGATCTGTCGGTCGTGCCGATGTTCGTCCTGATGGGCGCGCTGGCGTCCAAGGCCGGGCTGAGCCAGGCGCTGTTCCGGGGCGCCAACGCATGGCTCGGCTGGATGCGCGGCGGCACCGCCATGGCCGCCATCGCCGGCTGCGCGGGCTTTGGCGCGGTCTGCGGATCGTCGCTGGCCACGGCATCGACCATGGGCCGCGTGGCGCTGCCAGAACTTGCGAAATACAGCTATTCCGGCGCGCTTGCGACGGGAACGCTGGCCGCGGGCGGTGTGCTGGGGATCCTTATCCCCCCGTCCGTCGTGTTGATCATCTATGCCATCATCGTCGAGGCGAACATCGTCACCATGTTCGCGGCCGCGCTGGTTCCGGGGCTTCTGGCGGTGGTGCTGTTCATCCTGACCATCGCGGTCTACGTCTGGATCAAACCCGATGCCGGCCCCTCGCACGGCGGTGTCGGCTGGGCAGAGTTCCGCGCTGCGACCGTCGGCATGATCCCGGTGCTCGCGATCTTCGGCGTCGTGCTGGGCGGGATCTACGGCGGGTTTTTCAACCCGACGCCCGCCGCGTCCATCGGCGTGGCGCTGGTCTGGCTCTACGGGGCGATCACCCGCGAAATCCGCAGCCGCGACATGATCGCCGCCCTGCGCGAGACCGCCTCGACCACCGGGATGATCTATCTGATCCTGCTGGGCGCGGAACTGATGAAGATCTTCATGTCCCGCATCGGCCTGCCGCAGGCGACCGCCGAGTGGATCATCCAGTCCGGCTTGGAACCGATGACGGTGATGATCGTGCTGCTGATCGCGCTCATCCTGCTGGGCTGCCTGATGGACAGCCTGTCGATGATCCTGCTGGTGATCCCGTTCTTCTGGCCGGTCCTCGTCGAGCTGAACGGCGGGCTCTACGTCGGGGCCGAGGGGTCCGGCTTCGGGATGAGCACCGAAGACCTCAAGATCTGGTTCGGGATCCTGGCCCTGATCGTCGTCGAACTGGGCCTGATTACGCCGCCCGTGGGCATGAACGTCTTCGTCATCTCGGCGCTTGCGAAGGACACGCCGATGTCCGAAACCTTCAAGGGCGTGCTGCCCTTCTTCGGCGCCGAGATCCTGCGCGTGGTCGTGCTGCTGGCCTTCCCGGGGCTGGTGCTGTGGCTGCCGCAGCTCTTTGGCGGCTAGGTCCCTGCGAAAGGAGAGCACCATGAAAACAGCGATACTCGGCGCGGGCGCCCTCGGGTCGGTGATCGGGGCGGAACTGCACACGGCGGGGCACGAGGTCGTGCTGCTCGATCTGAACGAAGCGCATCTCTCCGCGATCAACGCGAACGGGCTGCGGGTCGACTGGGACGACCGGACCGAGCACCTGGCGATCCCGGCCCTGCGGCCCGAGCAGGCGCCGCAGGTCGATCTCGTGATCCTGCTGACCAAGACGATGCATACCGACGCCGCGCTCGCGGGCATCGCTCCGCTGATAGACGGCGGCGCCTGCGTGCTGACGCTGCAGAACGGGCTCGGCAATGTCGAGCGGGCGCGCGCGCGGGTGCCGGACGGCCAGATCCTGTTCGGCTGCACCATGACGCCGGGCGATCTGCGGGGCCCGGGCCATGTCGCCAGCCACGGCATGGCCTACACCCCCTTTGACGCGCTGGAGCCGAAAGGGCCTGCCGCGCGGCTGGCGGCCGAGCTTGACGGCGACCAGCTGAGCTGGACGGAGGCGGCCGCCGCGCAGGTCTGGCAAAAGGCGGCCTTCAACTGCGCGATGAACGCCACCGCCGTTCTGGGCGCGGGGACTGTCGGCGCGATTGCCGAACATGTCGGCGCGGAGCTCGCGTGCGACATTGCCGCCGAAGTGCTGGCGGTCGGTGCCGCCGAGGGCGTCACCGGCGACATCGACGCGGTGCGAAAACAGATCGACTTCGCGTTGCGCGAACATACCGGCCACAAGCCCTCGATGCTTCAGGATATCGAAGCCGGCCGCCGAACCGAGATCGAGGCGCTGAACGGCTTTGTCGAACGCGCGGGCGAGAAACACCGCATCGATGTGCCGCTGAACCGGCTGCTTGCCCGGCTGGTGCGGATGCGCGAAAGGCAGAAATGAAAACCGGGCCGCTGGCCCGACAAAGCACCATCTCAGGAGGAGAAAACGATGACAGTGGCATTCGTAGTCAACAACACGGACATGGACGCGTCCGACAAGGCGACCTTCGACCGGATCGACCCGGTCACCGGCGCGGTCGCCACCACGGCAGCCGCCGCCAAGGCGGCCGATGCGGCGGCGGTCGCCCGGGCCGCGGGCGCAGCCTTTCCCGCATGGGCCGCCCTCGGCCCCAGCGCGCGCCGTGCGCTCCTGAACAAGGCGGCGGACATCATGGACGCGAAGACGGACGATTTCATCGCGACGATGATCGCCGAGACCGGTGCGACCGGCCCCTGGGCGGGCTTCAACGTGATGGTTGCGGCCGGCATGATCCGGGAAGCGGCCGCGATGACCACCCAGATCGGTGGCGAGGTCATCCCGGCGAACAAGCCGGACACGCTCGCCATGGGGGTCGCCACGCCCAAAGGCGTGTGCCTCGGCATCGCGCCGTGGAACGCGCCGGTGATCCTTGGCGCCCGCGCGCTGGCGATGCCGCTGGCCTGTGGCAACACGGCGATCCTGAAAGGCTCCGAAGCCTGCCCCAGGACCCATCGCATGATCGTCGACTGCTTTGTCGAGGCGGGCTTTCCCGAAGGCGTGGTGAACTACATCTCCAACGCGCCGGCCGATGCCGCCGAAGTGGTCAAGGCCCTGATCGAGGCGCCCGAGGTCAAACATGTGAACTTCACCGGGTCCTCCGCCGTGGGCCGGATCATCGGACGCCTCGCCGGTGAGAACCTCAAGCCCTCGCTGCTGGAACTTGGCGGCAAGGCGCCGCTGGTGGTCCTGTCCGATGCCGATATCGACGGCGCGGTCAATGCCGCGGTCTTCGGCGCCTTCATGAACCAGGGCCAGATCTGCATGTCGACCGAGCGGATCATCGTCGACGAAGCCATCGCCGATACCTTTACCGCGAAACTGGCCGACCGGGCCTCGAAACTGCCCTATGGCGACCCGCGCGGACAGGTGGTGCTTGGCTCCTTGGTGAGCCCTGAGGCGGGCGACAAGATGGAGGCGCTGATCGCCGACGCCACGTCGAAGGGCGCGACCCTGATCGCGGGCGGGCAGCGCGACGGCGCGATCCACGCGGCGACCCTGCTCGACGGCGTGACCCCCGAGATGCGCATCTACGGCGAGGAAAGCTTCGGCCCGGTCAAGTCGATCATCCGCGTCAAGGGCGACGACGAGGCGATCCGCGTCGCCAACGACACCGAATACGGGTTGTCGGCAGCGGTCTTCAGCCAGGACATCAAACGGGCGCTTTCAGCGGCCAAACGGATCAAGAGCGGCATCTGCCATATCAACGGCCCGACCGTGGCCGACGAGCCGCAGATGCCGTTTGGCGGGGTGAACGCGTCCGGGTACGGGCGGTTCGGTGGCAAGGCGGCGATCGCCGAATTCACCGACCTGCGCTGGATCACCATCGAAGACCCCAACCAGCACTACCCGTTCTGACCCCGGATGACCCCGGATGACCCTGGCACCGGCGTACCGAAATGGTACGCCGGTCGAGGGCAGGCGGCGGCTGACCGGCACCCATCCCCTTGCGCTCTCGCCTGGCCGCCGTCTCCTGCCGCCCTGCCGGATCCGATGCCGGTGATCCCGCGCAACACCGTTGCCGCGAGCGGCCCGGCCGATGGGCCGGGTCCAGACATCTCCCGTGACGACACCGGCGAGGTTCCCGGATCCGGTGGAACCTCACCGAAAGTTTCGCAAGGCGCGTCGGGCCAGATCGCGTAGCCACAGCTGTTCGGCCCGGTTTTCGGCGGCCTTCTGCCACAACATCTGAACGGAAAATTGCGGGCTGCGGAACGGCAGGTCGAATGGTTCGACATTCGCAAGTCTGGAAAAGTCCCTGGCGACCCTCGACGGCACGATTGCCACCAGCGCACTTTGCCCGACAATCTCCCGCAACCCGAAGAAATGTTCCAGCCGCAGGGCGACCTGGCGCTTTGCACCGCTTTCCGCCGACACCTCCGGACCCTGCCAGTGACCGCTGGTTTCCGACACGCGGACGTGTTTCTCGCGGAAGTAATCCGCATCCGTCATCTCGCCCCGGATGCGCGGGTGGTCCCGGTTGACCAAGGCGACGTAGCATTCCTGAAACAGGGTTTCGGCCTGCGTGGTCTCGAGCGATTTCCCATGGTTCCCGATTGCCAGGTCGATGCGGCCGATAGACAGCCATTCCTCGATATGTGCGACGTCGAGCTCCACAACCTCGATCGCGACATTCGGGGCTTCTTCCTGCGCCAGCGGCACGATCCTGTGCAGGTAGGACATCTCCCCGAGATCGGAGACAGCGATGCGAAACGTGCGTCGCGAGGTTCCGGGATCGAATTCGTGCAGGGTGCTCAACGCGTTTTCGATGGTTTGAACGGAGGGTCTCACCTCGGCGACGATCCGGTGGCAGGTTTCCGTGGGCAGCATGCCCTTGCCGGTGCGGCGGAAGAGCGGATCGCCCAGGACATCGCGCAACCTGCCGAGCGAATGCGACACGGTGGGCTGCGACATATTGAGCTGCGCGGCTGCGCGGCTGACGCCGCCGGTTTCATAAATGGTCACGAGGACGCGGAGCAGGTTCAGATCTGTCATGGCTGTCGTATTATCAGCATTATGAATATTGTGAAACAAAGGAAGATCATTTGATTAATAATGTTGCGGTTGCCATTCACGACGTGACGCAGAGACGCTGAGGACATTGGAGCGCTCTTCGTAACGACAGTGACCCTGACATTTCCTGCGGGAGGAACTCATGGATACCCATCGCGTCTTTCTGGCGTCCGTCGCCGCGTCGGCCCTGATCGCGGGCAGCGCGGTTGCGCAATCCGCAGAGGTCATCCACTGGTGGACATCCGCCGCCGAATCCGCCGGGATTGGCGTGATCGCCAAAGCCTACGACGAGGCGGGCGGGACCTGGGTCGACCAGGCCGTGGCCGGCAGCGACGCGGCCAAGACCGCCGCGATCAACCGCATGGTCGGTGGCAACCCGCCGGCCGCGGCGCAATTCAGCCTTGGCGCTGACATGAACAACCTCGTGGACGGCGGCGTGCTTGCTCCGCTCGATTCCGTGGCAGAGGCCGAAAACTGGGCGGGGATCATGCCCGCATCGGTGCTGGCCGCCGCCACAAGGGACGGCCATGTCTACGGCGTTTCGATCCAGCTGCAGGGGACGAACTTCTTGTTCGCCTCCCAGGCTGCGCTGGAAAGTGTCGGTGCCGGCATGCCGCAGACCTGGGACGAGTTCTTTGCCACAGGGGACAATTTGCGCGCCTCGGGCATCGTTCCCTTCGCGCAGGCTGGCGACCGGGATGTCTGGTTCATGAACACGTTCGCCGCGGTCCTCGCCTCTGTCGCCGGTCAGGACGGCTGGGCGGCGTTCACAGGCCCGGACGGGGCGGACTACGTCCGATCCGAGGCCTTCCGCCCCGTGGCGGAAGTCATGGCCAAACTGCCCGCCTATGCGGAGCAGGGCGTGTCGGGGCGACAGTGGAACGTCACGAACCAGATGATCCTGAACGGCGAGGCGGGTTTCTTCATCATGGGCGGATGGGCCATCGGCGAGATTGCCGCCGCCGGCAAGACGCCGGGCGAGGATGTCCTGTGTGCCATCGGCCCGAACAACGCGCCCGTCGTCGTCAACGGCGATATCTGGGTGATGCCGTCGACCGACGGCGAACTGAGCGAGGCGCAGGCCAAGATTGCCACTCTGACCACGTCGATTGCGGTTCAGAGCGCCTTCACCACCGCCATGGGCTCGTTGCCGATCCGCAGCGGGGTCGACACCTCGAATTACAACGCCTGCGCCGCCGCCGGGGCAGCCGCCATCGAGACCGGCAATTCGGTTTCGGCGCTGATGATCCCGTTCTCGCCGGAGAAGATCGGCGCGCTGGGTGCGGAACTCAAGGTGCTTTGGGTGGACAGTGCCGCAACGCCCGATGACTACGTCGCTGCCGTCGCCGGGGTCCTCGAGAGCTACTGAGCTGTCCCTTTGACAGACCTCCGCCTGCTGCATCGACCCGCGCAGCAGGCGATCCGTCTATTCGTTACGGAGCGGCCCAATGCCAAAACTCAACCTCGCGCGGGCACAGGTCAATCTGGCCATGCTGCCGGCCTGGATCATCGTGATCGTCGGCTTCGTCGGTGCCATGATCTGGACGTTTCTGATCTCGCTGACGGATTCCAAGCTGTTCCCGGTCTACAAGTTCAACTTCTTCGAGCAATACACACGCCTGATCAAGCTGTCGGCCTGGCAGGTCGCGGTTGAGAACCTGGTGGTATTCGGGGTGTTCTTCATCGTCATCTGCCTGGTTTTCGGGTTCCTCATGGCAATCATGATGGACCAGCGGATCCGGGGCGAAAGCCTCTTCCGCACCGTCTTCCTCTATCCTTATGCGATGTCCTTCGTCGTGACCGGGCTGGTCTGGCAGTGGGTGCTGAACCCCGGTTTCGGCATTCAGGCGACGGTGCGCGGGCTGGGGTTCGAGAATTTTGCCTTCGACTGGATCGTTCGGCCTGACCGGGCCATCTTCGTGCTGGTTCTGGCAGCAGTCTGGCAGGGCAGCGGGCTTGTCATGGCGATCATGCTTGCGGGCCTGCGCGGCGTCGACGAAGACCTGTGGAAGGCGACCCGCATCGACGGCATTGCCAAATGGTGTGTGTATACATCGATCATTCTGCCGATCATCGCGCCGATGGCCGCCACCGCAACCGTGCTTTTGTCCGTCTCGGTGATCAAGGCCTACGACCTTGTCGTCGCGTTGACCGGGGGCGGGCCGGGCAATGCCACCGAGGTTCCGGCCAAGTTCGTGATGGAGAACCTGTTCTCGCGGCAGAATATCGCGCTGGCGAATGCGGGTGCCATCCTGATGCTGGCTGCCGTCGTCTGCGTCCTCGTTCCGATCTACTACGCGCGCCGCTATTCCGCGCAGAAAGCCCGGGGGTGAGCCATGGCCGCCGCTTCTGAAAAATCCATGGCGCGGGTTGGCGTCTATGCCTTTCTGCTGATCGCCGCCGCCTTTTTCCTGATGCCGCTCTATGTGATGGTTGCGACCTCGCTGAAAACCATGGACGAGATCCGCGTCACTTCGATCTTTGCGCTGCCGATACGCCCGACGCTGGACGCCTGGGCCGCGGCCTGGAGCAGCGCCTGCACCGGCCTGACCTGTTCGGGGCTGTCCGTCGGCTTCGTCAACTCGCTCGCGATCACGATCCCGGCCACCTTCCTGTCTATCCTTCTGGGGGCCGTCACCGGCTACGCGTTTGCCGCCGGACCGGCCAACCCGTGCCAGGCCGTCCTGGGGGTGCGTCCGGAACACTTCCGGATTGCGCCGCAGGACAGGCAACTGGCCTTGCCGTTCACGGTCAATGTGTTGGAATCCATGGGGGCCGACAGCGTGATCTGGGGGCAGATCGCCGGACAAAAGGCCTCGATCCGCGTCAGCAGCGAATTGAAACTGCGGCCCGCACGCGGGACCGACATGCCGTTGGGCTTTTCGCTGTCCAGCGCCTCGCTCTTTGACGCCGACAGCGGAGAACGTCTGTGACACATCGGACCGCTTTGCCGAAACAGGGACGCGCCATGGATACCGCCTGGATCGAAGACACGCTGGCTCAGATGACCGTAGAGGAAAAGGTATCCCTGCTGGCGGGGGCGAATATCTGGGAAACGGTCGCCATCGACCGGCTCGGGGTGCCCTCCGTCAAGGCGACCGACGGGCCGAACGGCGCGCGCGGCGGCGTGACGGAGAACGGGCCGACGGCCGCCGTGTTTCCCTGTGGCATCGCATTGGGGGCCACCTGGAACCCGGCCCTCGTGCGCGAGGTGGCGCAGGCTTTGGCCGAGGAGGCGCGCACAAAGGACGCCCACGTTCTGCTGGCACCCACGGTCAACATGCATCGCGGCCCGCTGAACGGGCGCAATTTCGAATGTTACTCCGAGGATCCGCACCTTACGACGGAGATCGCTCTGGCCTATATCGACGGGCTGCAATCGAGCGGGATCGGTGCCACGATCAAGCATTTCATCGGGAACGAGAGCGAATACCAGCGGGTGACCATGTCGTCGGACATCGGCATCCGGGCGCTGCGCGAGATCTATCTGCCGCCGTTCGAAGCGGCGGTCGCGGCCGGCGTCTGGGCCGTCATGTGTTCCTACAACCGTCTGAACGGCACCCACACGAGCGAGCACAAATGGCTGCTGCACGACCTGTTGAAGCAGGAATACGGGTTCGACGGTGTCGTGGTGTCGGACTGGACCGCGGTCAAGAGCGTCGCCGAAAGCATCAACGCGGGACTTGACCTCGAAATGCCGGGACCTGCGCTCTACCGTGGGCGAAAGCTGCTTGAGGCCGTCGCGCGCGGCGAGATCGACATGGAGATGATCACCGACGGCGCACGGCGTATCCTTGGGCTGGTCGATCGCTGCGGCGTGCGCAAAGGTGCCCCGCGCAAGCCGGAGGTGTCCGTCGATGCGCCCGAGCACCGCGCCCTGATCCGTCGCGCCGTGGCCGAAGGCACCGTGCTGCTCAAGAACGACGGCCTGCTGCCCCTGAAACCCGAGCAGAAGAAAATCGCCGTGATCGGGCCGAATGCCGCCGTGGGACATATCATGGGCGGCGGCAGCGCACGGGTGAACGCGCATTACCGGGTCACGCCGCTGGCCGGTCTGCGCGCCCGCGACGGGCTGGACATCAGCTTTGCCGAAGGCTGCGCGAATTATCTGCTGATGCCGGTGGTGCAGGGCACCATGACCTCGACCTTCTACAATTCTCCCGATTTCAGCGGTCCCGTCGCGCATGAAAAGGACTATGCCCAATCCAGCGCCAAGTGGTTCGGTTCGAACGAGCCGGGCGTCGCCCTCGACGTCTTTACCGTGCGCTCGACCTTCGCGGTGACGGCAGCGACGAGCGGGCGCTATACCGTCGGGCTCGCGAATGCGGGTCTGGCGCGCCTTCATGTCGATGACGCACTGCTGATCGACGGGTGGGACGGCTGGGAGCCCACGGGCGATACCTATTATGACTTCGGCGGACCCGAACGGTTTGCGCAGATCGAGCTCGAGGCCGGGCGGACCTGCACATTCCGCGTCGACTACAAGTCGACCACCGGCGTCATGGACGGCATCCAGGCCTTCCGCGTCGGGATGGCGCTGCCGCTGGGCGAGGCCGGCATCGTCTCCGCCGAGCGGGCCGCGGCCGAGGCCGATGTGGCCGTGCTCTTCGTGGGGCGCACGCCGGAATGGGACAGCGAGGGGCGCGATCTGCCCGGCATCGATCTGCCGCATGAGCAGGACGCCCTGATCGCCCGTGTCGCCGCGGCCAACCCCAACACCGTCGTTGTTCTGCAAACCGGGGGGCCCGTCGCGATGCCGTGGAAGGACGACGTGGCCGCGATCCTTCAGGCCTGGTATCCCGGTCAGGAACTGGGCAACGGCATTGCCGACGTCTTGCTGGGCGACGCCGAGCCCGGGGGGCGTTTGCCGCAAACCTTTCCCGCAACGCTCGACGTCAACCCGACGATAGGCAACTATCCGGGGACAGAGGGTCATGTGGCCTACGAGGAAGGGATATTCATCGGCTATCGTCATTACGACCGGCAAGGGGATGCGGGCGTGCTGTTCCCCTTCGGTCACGGGCTGTCCTACACCAGCTTTGCGCTGGAGCCTGCCGCGGCCTCGGCCGCGACGCTTCGGGCCGGGGAGACCGTGACGATCGAGACGGTTGTGCGAAACACCGGTGCGCGACGCGGCAAGGCAGTGGTGCAGGTCTATGTCTCTCCGCCGCAGGAACACGACCGTCCGGTGAAGGAACTGCGCGGTTTCGCTCCGCTCTGGCTGGATCCGGGCGCACAGGATACTGCGCGGGTGACACTGGACATGCGGTCGTTTGCGTATTTCGATACCGGGCGGAACGGCTGGCGCGTGCCTGCAGGCCTCTACACGGTTCTGGTCGGCACAAGTGCGGCGCAGGCGCCGCACGAGCTGCAGGTGACGGTGACCGAGGACTGGGAACAGGCCTGCCTCGCAGCGGTGCCCGCTGTCGGATGACCGTGTTCCGATCCCACCTTGAGAGCTTCTTCAAGGGAGCTTGCAACACCCGAGAGAGGGAGGCGCAGGATGGACGTCGACCGGACCTCGACGAATTGAGCGCCGCGATCGTCGTGTCGACCTGCGGGCACAGCGTCCCTCTGTCCGCCGGTCGTATGAGCGCGCAATTCATCCGCCGTGCGGAATGCAACGCGCGGTTTCACCCCATCGACACTCACTGAGGAAGGAAGACCCGGCATGCAAGACCAGACAAGGACCATGACCGCGGGTGCGGCGCTTCTGTCGCGCATGGCGACGCTGGGTGTGGATTACATCTTCGCCAATTCGGGCACCGATTTCCCTCCCATCATCGAAGGGTTGTCCGAGGCCGAGGCCAATGGCATCCCTTTGCCCAAGACCGTGACCGTGCCGTTCGAAAGTGCCGCCGTCGCAATGGCGCATGGCTATACGCTGGCGACGGGTCTGCCGCAGGCGGTCATGGTGCACACCAACGTGGGCCTCGCCAATGCGGCGATGGGCGCCATAAACGCGGCTTGCGACAACATCCCCATGCTGCTGATGTCGGGCCGGACGCCGACGCTGGAGCGGGGGCGTCTGGGGGCGCGGACCGTGCCGATCGGCTGGGGCCAGGAAATGCTGGATCAGGCGAGCCTGATCCGCGAGGCCTGCAAGTGGGAATACGAACTGCGCTTCCCCGAGCAGATCGTCGACGTGACGGACCGCGCCCATGGCATCGCGACCTCGACGCCAAAGGGTCCGGTCTACTTCAGCCTGCCGCGCGAGGTCTTGACCGAGACGATTCCGGCCGCGGGAAGCGCCCGCCGCCCGCAGATGACCGGCGTGGGCATCGGTGCTGTCACCGCACAGATGGCGCAGGTGGCCGAACTGCTGGCGAACGCGGACCATCCCGTGATCTTCGCCCAGCATGGCGCAGGCGGGCAGGCGGCCTTTGAAGCGCTGTCGCGGCTGACGCAGCGCTGGGGCATCGCCGTTTGCCAGTACTGGGCCGTGGAACTGGCGCTGCCGACGACGCATCCGATGGCCGCCGATCCCGATCCGCGCCCGCTGCTGGAGCGCGCCGACGTCATCCTGTGCCTTGACGCGCTGGCCCCCTGGGCTCCGGCGCAGGCAGAGCCGCGCGAGGAGGCGCAGGTGATCCAGGTCGGCCCACGGCCTCTGGCCGACCGGTCCGGCGTGCGCAATTTCCGCTGCGATCTGGGCATCACCTCCGAGATTGCGCCGGCGATCCTGGCACTGGAGGAAACGCTTGAAGCACTTTGGCCCGACCGCGCACAAACTGCCGCTGCGCGCAGCGACGCGCTGGCGCGGACCCACGCAAAGCAGCAGGAAAAGCGTTTCGGCGCGGCGCTTGCGCAGCGCGACGCCGCGGCGCTGACCAAGCCGTGGATCAGCCTCACGCTGTCACGGGCCCTGGCCGATCGCGATGCGGCGGTGTTTTCCGAACTGGGATGCCAGCTGCCGTCGATGCAGCTGACCCGGCACCAGAGCTGGTTCGACGGGCCGCACGCGGGCGGCCTTGGCTGGGGCTTTCCCGCGGCGATGGGATTTGCGCTGGCGCGGCCCGATCGCACCGTGGTGGCGACCATGGGCGACGGATCCTACATGTTCGCCAACCCCGTCGCCTGCCATCAGATCGCCGAGGCGCTGGGGCTCTCGATGATCGTTCTGGTGCTGAACAATGCGGAATGGGGGGCTGTGCGCCAGTCGGTGGTGGACATCTATCCCGACGGTCATGCGGTTCGGGCAAACTCCGTGCCCCTCACGGACCTGTCGCCGAGCCCCGACTTCGTTCAGGTTGCAAAGGCCAGCCGCGCCTGGGCCCGCCATGTCAAGGATGCGGACGGGTTTGAAGCGGCGCTGGCTGAGGCGCTGGACCATGTGCAGGCCCAACGTGGGCTGGCGTTGATCGAGGTATCGATCGGCAAGGGCTGATCTCGCCACGCCGGAAAGGCGGAGGACGGAGGTGACCGGCCTCGACCTCGAACTCAATTCCTGTCCGCCCTGCAAAGGGGACCGACCCCCTCAGGCTGGAACAGGCAAATTCGCCTGGCGCATCGCGTCGGCGCGGCGCGGCATCGAGTGCGGGGAAAGTCCGGCTCCCTGCGGTTCAGGGTTGCGGAACTGCTCATACCAGCGACGGCGTCTCCCGACGCGTGGAGGGCGGTCGGCCGGCGGTCCGCGCCGTTCGACCGGTTCGAACCGCAGCACCGGGCCGGGCCGGGTCAGACGATCTGCTGAACGCCCGGGTCGCGCACCGCTTCCATCGAGACATAGGTCGCGGTCGAGGCGACATGCGGCAGCCGCGAGATCTGTTCGCTCAGCACCTGGCGATAGGCGGCAATGTCATGGGTGCGCACCTTCACGAGGTAGTCGAACCCGCCCGCGATCATGTGGCATTCCTCGACCTCGGCGATCTTGCGCACCGCCGCGTTGAAAGCCGCAAGCGCCTGTTCGCGGGTGTCCGTGAGACGGATCTCGAGAAAGGCGATATGCGCGAGCCCCAGCTTGCCCGGCGACAGCTCGGCGCGGTAGCCGGTGATGACCCCGCCCGCCTCCAGCCGCCGCACCCGCGCGGTGACCGGGGTCTTGGACAGGCCCACCCGCGCCCCGAGCTCGGTCATCGAGATCCGCCCGTCATGGGCGAGCACATCGAGAATCTCGCGGTCGATTCTGTCCAGAGTGAGCGGTTCGACCATCCGGATGACCTTTCCTGAGCCAAAACTATGGTGAAAACGCCTAGCACGAAGCGAAATCCGGGAAAACCGGCCATCTGCGATCTGCTATCCTGAACCGGTTTCAGGGGAGCGCGACCATGATTGACCTCGACCGCAGATGGGATGTGAACAAACGCCAGGACGAGGCGGCGCTTCTGGCCGCGCTGGTCGCGCGCGCGGATCTCGACGCCGCCGCCCGGGCCCGGATCACCGCCCGCGCCGCCAAGCTGGTGCGCGGCATCCGCACCGCCTCGCGCCCCGGGCTGATGGATGTGTTCCTCGCCGAATACGGGCTCTCGACCGACGAGGGCGTCGCGCTCATGTGCCTCGCCGAAGCGCTCCTCCGCGTGCCCGACGGCACCACCATGGACGCGCTCATCGAGGACAAGATAGCGCCGTCCGACTGGTCGCGCCACATCGGCCAGTCGACCTCGCCGCTGGTCAACGCCTCGACATGGGGGCTGATGCTGACCGGCCGGGTGCTCGACGACGAGCCGCAGCCGGGGCTCGCCGGGCGGCTGCGCGGCATGGTCCGCCGGCTGGGCGAACCGGTGATCCGCAAGGCGGTGGGCGGGGCGATGCGCGAGATGGGCCGCCAGTTCGTGCTCGGCCAGGACATCAAAGCGGCGATGGCGCGGGCGGCGAAGATGGAGGCGCGCGGCTACACCTATTCCTACGACATGCTCGGCGAGGCGGCGATGACCGCGGCCGACGCGGCCCGCTACGCCGAGGCCTACGCCCGCGCCATCGACGCCATCTCCGCCGCCTGCACCTCGGACGAGATCGCCGCCAACCCCGGCATCTCGGTCAAGCTCTCAGCCCTGCATCCCCGCTACGAGGTCGCCAAGACAGCCCGCGTCATGGCCGAGCTCGTGCCGGTGCTCGCGGGGCTCGCGCGCAAGGCGGCCGCGGCCGGAATGGGGCTCAACATCGACGCCGAAGAGGCCGACCGGCTCGGCCTCTCGCTCAAGGTGATCGAGGCGGTGCTGTCCGACCCGGCGCTCGCCGGTTGGGACGGGTTCGGCGTGGTCGTGCAGGCCTATGGCCGCCGCGCGGGCGACGTGATCGACGGGCTCTATGAGGTGGCCGAACGGCATGACCGCCGGATCATGGTCCGCCTCGTCAAGGGCGCCTACTGGGACACCGAGATCAAGCGCGCGCAGGTGATGGGGCTCGACGGCTTCCCGGTCTTCACCCGCAAGCCGGCGACCGACATCTCCTACATCGCCAATGCCCGCAAGCTGCTGGGGATGACCGACCGCATCTATCCGCAATTCGCCACCCACAACGCCCACACCGTCGCCGCCATCCTGCACATGGCCGGCGACCGGCCCTATGAATTCCAGCGCCTGCACGGCATGGGCGAAACCCTGCACGGGCTGGTCAAGGCGCAGAACGCCACCGCCTGCCGCATCTATGCCCCGGTGGGTGCGCATCGCGACCTGCTGGCCTATC
>JAGRMP010000357.1 GCA_020441225.1 Maritimibacter sp.
GTCATGGACGAGAACCAGTACATGGTGCGCAAGTGGAACGAGTTCATCGCCGCTTGATCCGGCGCGGGCGGACGGTTCCCCTTTCCGCCCGCGTCTTTCGAGCGAAGGCTGGGGGGCTGTCTGCCCCCCAGACCCCCCGAGAGTATTTCTGCCAGGAAAAGAGGACGCGATGACGCGCAACCTGATCGGATGGCTCCAGGCCCTGCCGCTGGCCCTGGTCCTCGCGGGCTTCCTCGTCGCGCCCATCGCGATGATCGTGATCGTTTCGTTCTGGGGCGCGACCGAGTTCTCGATCTACCCGGCCTTCCAGTTCGACAATTACCGGTTCCTGTTCGGATCGGCCGTCACCTGGAAGGTATTCGGCGCTACCTTCAAATACGCCGCGATCACCTGGGCGCTGACCCTGTCGATCGGCTTCACGGTGGCCTATTTCCTGGCCTTCCACGTCCGCTCCCAGACCATGCAGATCGCGCTCTTCCTCGTCTGCACGATCCCGTTCTGGACCTCCAACATCATCCGGATGATCTCCTGGATCCCGTTCCTGGGCCGCAACGGCATCGCCAACCAGACGCTGATGAGCTGGGGCGTGATCGACCAGCCGCTCGAATGGCTGCTGTATTCGGATTTCTCCGTCATCCTCGCTTTCGTGCACCTCTACACGCTGTTCATGGTGGTGCCGATCTTCAACACCATGATGCGGATCGACCGCTCCCTGCTCGAAGCCGCGCGCGATGCCGGCGCCTCCGGGGCCCAGACCCTCGTCCACGTGATCCTGCCGCTCGCCAAGCCCGGGATCATGATCGGGACGATCTTCGTCGTCACCCTGGTGATGGGCGATTTCATCACCGTGCGCTTCATGTCCGGCAGCCAGCGCGCCAATGTCGGCCGGCTGATCTCCAACGACATCGGGCTGTTGCAATATCCGTCCGCCGCGGCGACCGCGGTGGTGCTGCTCCTCACCGTGCTGATGGTGATCGGCATCCTCCTGCGTTTCGTCAACATCCGAAAGGAGCTCTGAGATGGAACCGCGCCCCAAGAGCTTCTACGCCCTCGCCGCCTTCTTCGCGCTGTTCGTGTTGTTCCTCTACGGGCCGACGCTGACCATCGCGATCCTGTCGTTCCAGGGCCCAAAGGGCGGGCTCACCTTCCCGATGAACGGGGTCTCGACCTACTGGTTTGCCGATCTGTTCCGCGAACAGGCGGTGGGCGACATCTGGGGCGCCTTCCGCCGGTCTTTCGCGCTCGGCCTTCTGGTGATGGTCACCACGGTGGTGGTCTCGGTCATGGCGGGGCTCGCCTTCCGCAAACGGTTCCGCGGCTCGGGGCTCCTGTTCTATCTCGCCATCACCTCGCTGGTGATCCCCTCGATCCTGGTTTCCCTCGGGGTCGGGCTCATCTTCAACCAGCTCGGGCTCAAGATCCACTGGGCCACCTCCGGCTTCGGCGCCCAGCTCACCTGGACGCTGCCGTTCGGCCTGCTCATCATGTTCGCGGTCTTCAACCGCTTCGACAAGAGCTACGAAGAGGCCGCGCGCGACCAGGGCGCCACCGCCTGGCAGACCATCGCCCATGTCGTCCTGCCGATCATCGCGCCCTCGCTGATCGGGGTCGCCCTGTTCGGCTTCACGCTCAGCTACGACGAGTTCGCCCGCACGCTGCTCACCGCCGGCAGCTACAACACCCTGCCCCTCGAAATCTTCGGGATGACGACCAACGTCACCACCCCGGTGATCTACGCCCTCGGCACGCTCACCACGGCGTTTTCCTTCCTCATCATCGGTGCGTTCCTCGCCACCGTCTGGCTGCTGGGCAAGCGCCGCGCCCGGTTCGGCTCGGACGCCGGCAAGGGCGTCTGATGAAGATCCTCTACATCAACCCCAACAGCACGGCGGCGATGACAAAGAGCATCGTCGCGGTTGCGCAAAACGCCAACCCCCGCGTCGAGATCGTCGGCTGGACCAACGCGGACGGCCCGCCCGCGATCCAGGGGGCCGCGGACGGGGCCGCCGCGGTCCCGGGCCTGATCGCGCTCCTGCCGGCGGCCCGGGCGCAGGCCTTCGACGCCATCGTGATCGCCTGTTTCGACGATACCGGTCTCGCCGAGGTCCGCGCCGCCGCCCATTGCCCGGTGATCGGCATCGGCCAGTCGGCCTTTGTCGCCGCCGCGCTGCTCGGCCAGCGGTTCTCGGTCGTCACCACGCTCGACGTCTCGGTCCCGGTGATCGAGGGCAATATCGCAGCACTCGGGCAAAGCGCGGCCTGCGTCTCGGTGCGCGCGAGCGGGATCCCGGTTCTCGCGGTCGAAGAGGGCTCCGAACAAACCCGCAGCCACCTGGCCCGGCACATTCTCGCAGCCCAGCGTGAAGACGGCGCCACCGCCACGGTTCTCGGCTGCGCGGGCATGGCCAGCCTGCGGGACGATCTCGCCGCCCGGACCGGTCTGACGCTGATCGACGGCGTCGCCGCCTCCGCGCTCCTGGCCGAAGCCGTGGCGCTGCTTTGATCTCGAAACCCGCGCCGGCCCAAGGCAGATGTCACAGATCGGGCCGGGGCGCGGCTGGCGGTTTCGCAGCCGTGACGGTGCAAAGCGCCGGATCGAACCGCTCCGAGCGCGCGCGCACCGTCACCTTGCCGACGCCGGTGGCGCGCAGCCACAGCCCGCTCACCCCGCCCCGCAACACCCGACAGGGCGGGCCGATGAGGCGTGCGGGGCCCTCGATCTCCAGCTCGACCGCGGCGTCGATGAAAGGCATCCGGTTCCCCGCCTGGTCCAGCGCCGCCAGGGTCACGCGCAGCTCGTCGCCCGGCGCGACCGTTGTGGCGTCGGGGACAAGCGCGAGCGCGCGCGGCACGGGGGCGCCGCTGTATCGCCGGGTCGCCACGACCTCGCCGCCGATCAGCCCGGCGATCTCGCCCTCGCGCCATTCCATCCCCCAGCCGCCGAAACTGACCTCGGCAAGCTCCTCGTAGGTGGCGATCACCGGCGGATGCGGCAGATGCGGAAACCGATGGCGCGCCGGGGCGAAACGCACCGGCTCCCGGTCGCCGTAGCGAAACACGACCTCTTCGCAATTGGTCAGGATGATGAGCGGCAGCACCCCGTGCACGTTGCGCTCACCGCGTGCCCAGAACGTCACCGGCTCCAGCACCGGGGCCGCGCCGGGCTCCACCTGGCTGGCATAGACGGCGGCGGCGAACTTGGGCATCCGGAACATGTCCATCACCCCGTGGTGGCAGATCCGGTCGCCGGAGCCGAAGTCCTTGTGGGTGTTGTAGTCGAAGGCGCACCATCCGATCGCACCCGCGATGTCACCGGCCGCGTAGGCCGCGTCGAGCACTTCGAGATGCCGGGTGACATGCTCGGCCTGACGCTGCTCCTGGTCCCAGGACTTGGTCGGGTACATGTGGCCGCCGTATTCGGTCACGAGATAGGGCACCTTGCGGTCGAGCCCGGTGACCTCCTGTTGCGGCCGCAGCGCCCGCCGCGGCCCCTGCCCGATGGCGGGATCGTCGCTTTCGAGGAGCACGAAATCGTTCATCGTGTAGACGTCTTCGAGCAGTTCGCTGCCGGCGATGCAGCGCACCCCGCCGGTCTGCCGGGTGGGGTCGAGCCCATGCGCGACCCGGTTGGTCTCGGCGTAGAACGGCGCATCGTCCGCGCTCTCGTTGATCCGAACGCTCCAGATCACCACCGAAGGATGGTTCCCGTCGCGCCGGATCATCGCGCGTACATTCTCGACCGAGGCCGCCTTCCAGCCCGCGTCCCCGATATGCTGCCAGCCGGGGATCTCTTCGAAGACCAGCAGGCCCAGCGCATCGCAGGCATCGAGAAACCATGTCGATTGCGGGTAATGCGAGGTCCGCACCATGTTGAGACCCAGCTCGCGCTTGAGGATCTCTGCGTCACGCGCCTGTGCCGCACGGCCCAGCGCATAGCCCGCATAGGGGAAGCTCTGGTGCCGGTTGAGACCGCGCAGTTTGAGCCTGCGCCCGTTGAGGAAAAGCCGTCGGCGGCGAACCGGGCCTCGCGAAACCCGAACCGGGTCTCGGTGCGTGCCGCTGTCGCGGTCGAGCACCGCCCGGCGGCGGTAGCTGGCGAGCTCGGCCTCGGGCCCCCAGGCACCGGCCAGTTCCATCTCGATCCCGGCGCATCTGTCGTCGAAGCCGGTCCGCACATCGCGCGCGCCAAACGCCGCGCCCGCATGCTGCATCGCGCCGCCGAAGTCCGGCAGGTTGTGCCAGGCGCTCTGCATCGCCGGGATCTCGTAGCGCGCCGCCGAAAAGGTTTTCGCCGTGCAGGTGCCGACGCCGAGGTCGATCAGCACCGGCGCGCCGTCCTTCGCCACGATCACGCTGCCGGTGTCGTTGTGATTGTGGTCGGCCCCGTTGTGCCCGGCCTGCACCGCCAGGTAGAGCCCCGCGCCGCTTCGATCGCCGCGACGAAACGCCCGTCGCCTGCCGCCAGCTCGCCCAGGACAAGCGCGACCAGGCTCCGGCGGCGCTCGAAATAGGGGGTTTCATAGGCCGCGCGGTCGCCGTCGCGCGCATACCGCGCGTAGAGCGCCGGCGGCAATTCAGGCCAGGCGCCGTCGCGTGCTTCCTCGGCCCGGCCGATGAGGTCTCCGGCGCCGCGCCCGGTGAGCCGCCCCCAGGCTGCGCGATCCGAGATCGCGGGCGCGAAATCCGGGTCCGCCGCACAGCGCAACCCGGCGCTCTGGCTCGACCTCGAAGACATGCGCGCCGATGTCGCCCACAAGGCCGTGCGTGGCTGGCTCGACGCGGGCGGACCGGGCAGGGTCACCGCGCTGCAATGTGCCAACGATGCCTCCGCCCTCGGCGCGATGGCCGCGCTCACGCACCACGGGCTCCGGGTTGCGGACGACATCTCGGTGATCGGCTTCGACGACATCCCCGCCGCGGGGCTCAATGCCACGCCCCTGTCGACCGTGCATATCGACACCGAAGACCTCGGGGTCCGGTCCGTGCGCCGGCTGGCCGAGCGGATCCGGTCCCCGCATGAACGCGTGTGCTACACCGAGATTGCGGTCGAGGTGGTTGAGCGCGCCTCGACCGCCCCGCCCCGTGCCTGACCCCCCTGCCCGATCGACACGCGTGGGGGACCGCACCACGCGCGGGGGGGATGGTCTTCAACGGCCGCACCGGCGGCGATCACGGGCAAGAGGAGGGCGATGGCGGCGGACGCGGCGATCGGGGTCCGGCGCTGGGTCGGCTTGTCTTCGGGGTCAACAGCAGGACGTCGCCCCGCCGCCGCATCCGGCGTTCGGTTCGGCCGGGGCAGGATCGGCGCAACAGGACGACGCGGCAGCGGCGCTTTCCACCCCTTCATCCGACCCGGTGATCGGAAAGCCCCGCGCGACCCAGCGGGCGAGGCCGTGTTGCATGTTCATCGCCCTTTCGTAGCCCTGATACATCAGGAAATACGTCGCCTTGAGGCTGCGCTCGGGCGCGGCGTCGGCCAGGATCACGTCGCGGTCGCGGGGCACCTCGGCCCAGCGATCCTCGAAGGCCGAGAGCGGGATGGTCAGCACCTCGCAGCCGGCAAAGCCGGTGCGGGCGACATCGGCAGGCTCCCTTGTGTCGACCAGCAGCGCCCCCTCGCCCAACAAGCGTTGTGACGTGGTCGGGCAGACTTCGCGGGCCTCGGGCAGGTCTTTTCGGGTCATCCGCGTCACCCCAGCCAGGACAGGACCTGGTCGCGCGTGGGCACCGTGCCCTTGTGCACCACCTTGCCGCCGACGACGACCGCCGGTGTCGTCATCACGCCGTAGCCGACGATCCGGCGCATGTCCTCGACCTTGACCAGGTTGACCGCCTTGCCGGCCTCCTCGGCGGTCCGCGCGACCAGACCGGCCGTCGCCTTGCACTTGGCGCAGCCCGGGCCCAGCACTTCGATATCCATGATATGTCCCTTCAGAACATGAGGTTGAACAGGAACCCCACCGCCAGGATGCCGCTCGCCACCACGCCGATGAAGACGGCGAAAAGGCGCAGGGTCAGCACCTGGCGCAGGATGATCATCTCGGGCAGCGACAGCGCGATCACGCTCATCATGAAGGCGAGCACGGTGCCCAGCGCCGCGCCCTTGCCGATCAGCGCCTCGACGATCGGGATCACGCCCGCGGCGTTGGTGTACATCGGGATGCCCAGCACGACCGCGGCAGGCACGCTCCACCAGGCGTCCGCCCCCATGATCCGGGCCATCAGGTCCTGCGGGACATAGCCGTGAACGAGCGCACCGAGGCCGATGCCGAGGAGGATCCAGAGCCAGACCTTGGCGAAGATCTCGCGCACCGCCTCGATTCCGAGCCGGTAGCGCTCGACCATCGTGAGGCGCGCGTCCTCCACCTCAACCGGCACGGCGGCGCCGGAATGGATGTCGCGCACCCAGTCCTGCAACCAGCCTTCGAGGCGAAGGCGGCCGATGATCCATCCGGCGAGGATCGCGATGGCGAGGCCGAAGCCCAGGTAGGTGAGCGCCACCTGCCAGCCGACGAGCCCCCAGAGCAGGACCAGCGCCACTTCGTTGACCATCGGCGCCGCGATCAGGAAAGAAAAGGTGACGCCCAGCGGGATGCCGGCCGAGACGAAGCCGATGAACAAGGGCACCGCCGAGCAGGAACAGAACGGCGTGAACACCCCGAGCGTCGCCGAGAGCGCGTTGCCCACGCCCTCGCGCTTGCCCGCGAGCGCCGCCCGGGTCTTGTCGGGCGAGAAAAAGCTGCGCACCACGCCCATCGCGAAGACGATCAGCGTCAGCAGCATCATGACCTTGGGCACGTCGTAGAGGAAGAAGGCGATGGCCTCGCCGGTATGGCTTTCGCGCGCGACGGGGAGCTGCGCGGTGAGCCATTCGGCGGCGGGCCGGAGCTGGCGGTAGACCAGGACCCAGACCACGACAAAGGCGACCACGCCGGCATGTCCCTGCCAATCGGGTCGCGGCGCGCGGTGAGAGATGACGACATCGGCGCTCATGCGACGGCCCTTTCCGCACTGTCGGCGGCCGCGAGGACGGCATCGACGATCTTGCGGACATCCCGCGGCATGTCGGGGTTCAGCCGGTAGCGCACCCACTGCGCGTCGCGCCGACCCACGACCAGCCCGGCCTGTTTCAGGGTCTGCATGTGCCGCGACATCCGGCTCTGGGTGACGTCGAGCTTTGCCATGAACTCGCAGACGCAGTGCTCGGACCCGTCGGCGAGCAGGCGCATGGTTCCAAGGCGCGTGGGTTCGGCGAGGGCCGCGAGAACCGGGAGAATCATCCGTTTGTCCTTCCCTGATGCGCTAATGCGCATTAGCGGGTAAGCCTGTCCTCGGTACCTGTCAATTCGCGAGGCTGGGGTGCGACACTCCGCGCACCGTCTCATTCCGCTTTCGGTCCGGCATGCGCCCGGCCGCCCGCCATCGCGTTGCGCCTTGGGCCGACAGGTCCCGGATCGAAGTCGTGACCCGCTCCCCTGAGAGCCCGCCTTTGTGGCTTCGCTCCGTTCGGTGTTCGGTCCTCGCTTGACCGATGGTGATCCGCCCAAGGGGTGCGCCCGTCGCGACAGGCGCAGACACGCCGGCTCTGTTCGCCGACACATCGACAACGCGTGATATGCGCGCCAGCTTCCGGCCGGGCACGGCCGCTTCCGGGTATCGACCCGGCGCGATGGTCCGCGGTGCCGGGATCGGGTGGAGCGGGCCATCGCCCTGCGGCACCGGCCCCACACCGCGTTGCTTGATGTCGATTGCGTCCCCGCAGGCGACCAAATAGACTCTGGTCCAATGCATTTCACCGACCGAAAAAAGATCGACCAGAAGACCGGGCGCGCGATCAATCGGCGCCTGATCCTCAATCTCATTCGCCGCAACGGCCCGATGAGCCGCTCTGATCTGGCCCTGCGCACCGGTCTGAGTCCGGCCGCGGTGGGCTTCGTGGTGACCGACCTGCTCGACGACGGCTACCTGATTGCCGGCGCGCCGAGCCAGGTCGGCAGCGGGCGGCGGCCGGTGCCGCTCGCCCTCAATGTCGATGGACATCTCGCAGTCGGTCTGAAAGCCGCACCGGGACGGGTCGACTGCATCCTTGCCGATTTCGGCATCAACACGCTCGAAAGTCGCAGCGTCGCGCTGACCGACCGGACGCCCGCCGGCTTCGTCGCCACGACCGCCGAGGCGATCCGGTCTTTGCTCGCGACCCATGGCGGCGGGCGTCCGGTCATCGGCGTCGGGTTGTCGATCCCGGGCCGGGTGGTGCCGGACACCGGCCATTGCATCCGCAGCCACCGGTTTGGCTGGGCCGACGTTCCGATCGGCCCGATGCTGTCGCGCGAGGTCGGGCTGCCGGTGTATGTCGAAGACGACACGATGGCGTATGGCCTTGCCCACCACATGTTCGGCCTCGGGCAGGCTTGCGAGAATTTCGCGGCGCTCGCGGTCGGCGACGGGATCGGCTACGCGGTGATCATGGACGGCAAGATCCGCCAGGGCGCACTGGGCAACGCCGGCAAGGTCGGCCATGTGATGCACGATGCCGGCGGACCGATGTGCGAATGCGGGCGCACCGGCTGCCTTCAGGCCTGGTATTCCTTTGCCGCGCTTGAGAGCCGCTGGCGCGAAACCCGCGCGACCAAGCTGCTGGACGCGCTGGAAAAAGGCGCCCCCGAGGCGCGCGCAATGGTCGCCGAGGCCGGGCGCGAGATCGGCCGCCACCTCGGCGAATGGGTCACGGTGTCGGACCCCGAGCGCATCGTCCTGGGCGGGGAGGCGGTCGCGCTGGGGCGGGTCTTCATCGACGCCATGGAAGCGGCCTTGGCGGTCGGGTATTTCCGCGAGACAGCCCCGCCGATCGTCGCCGACGAATCCTCCTATTACTGGACCGCCGGGGCGGCCGCGGTGGCCGTCCAGCATGTGTTCGATTTCGAAGCGGCCCCGTCAGGATCCGACGAAGAGCTCGAACATCAGCCGCTCAGCACCATCGCGCCATAACCTTCGAGGCGGGCTGTGCCCTTGGGTGTCTCGCCGGTGAGGAGGTCGGTCATCGTGCCGTCGAGCGGGAACTCGACAGGCAGGTGGTCCGGGTTCAGCACGAACAGCAGCCGGGAGCCATCCGCCGCGGTCCGCTCGGTGACCTCGACACCCTCGGGCAGGACGGGCAGCAGCGGCTGGATGCCCGCGGGCGCAAAGACCTGCTCGATCAGGCGCTCGGCGAGCTCCTCGGTCATGTAGGTGCCGAGGTAGTGCCCGGCCCCCTTGCCGATGGCGCGTCGGGTGAGCACCGCTTCGCCCTCGAGCCAGCGGTCGGCCCAGGCGGCGAGCGGCTCGACGTCCGGCGCCGTGACGAGCTTTTCGTAGAGATGGGCGGCGCGGAAGGTGGCGTTGCCGAAGCGGATCGACTGCGGGCGTTGGGTGGACGTGGCCGGCGGTGGCGCCGCGTCGGGGCCGAACCCCCAGGGCTTCGCCATCTTGCCGAACAGCCCGTCGGCGCCTGGGGGGGCGATGCGGCCAAACTCCTCGACCCGCACGCCGAGCAACTCGCCGAGCCCCATGCCCGGGGCAAGCTCGCGCAGGATGTGGTTGTCGCGGGTGCGGGTGCCGGTCATCGCCGAGGCGATCAGCAGCCCTCCACCCTCGACGAAGGCGCGGACGTTGGCCGTCCAGGCATCGTCCCACATCAGCCAGTGCGGCACGTAGAGCGCCTTGAGGCGCGAGAGGTCGTCCTCGGGGTGAACAAATCCGGTGGCGATGTTGCGCCGGTAGAGCGCGCGGTGGAGGATGGTCGCGTCCTCGACCGGCGACGGCAGGCCCATCGGGTAGGTGCGGTAGGCCTCCTGGTTGTCGAAATCGCCCCCCGCGATGCCGACGTCCATCCGCACGGATGTGCCGAGCAGCCTGTCTTTGATCGCCGCGATGTCAGCCGCGAACTGCTTTGCCTCGGCGTAGCGCCGGCGCGGCGTGTCGTCGTGATCGATGATGCCCATCCAGTAGATCTCGGCGCCGAAATGCGCCGGCCGCCAGCGGAAGAACATGAGCCCGTCGGCGCCGCGCGCCACGGAGGTCAGCGCCATGCGGCGCATCTCGCCCGGCTCGGGCGTCATGGTCGAAAACGCCGGCTGAGAGCCGAAACCGGAGGCCTGTTCGGGCACGAGGAAGTTGCCCGAATGGCCGCGGCACATGTCGAGATGCAGCGCCTGCGCATAGGCATGGCCGCCGTTGCGGCGCATCTCGTCATAAAGCATCGGGTAGATGTCGTAGCCGATGAAATCGACGTCCTGGCCGAAGTCGCCGCGGAAGTCGACATCTTCGAGCTGGCCCATGTTGTGGAAGACGAACCAATCGGGATTGGCGTCGCGCAGGATATTGACCTGGTCGCGCTGGAAGGCGGCCGTGGCCTCGGCAAGAAAGCGGTGGTAATCCTGCCGGTGGCCGGGCGAGACGAAGCCCGGGTTGTGCTCGCGGGGCAGCACCACCTGGTCGAAATTGTCGTAATGCGTGGCCCAGAAATCGCCGCCCCAGGCCTCGTTGAGGGCGTCGATGACCCCGTATTTCAGGTGGCACCACTTCTGGAACTCGATCTCGGCGCTGTGCGAGAAGGTGAGCGAAGTGGTGGTGTTGAGCTCGTTGTCGGTCTGCCAGCCGATCACGTTCGGGTTGCCGGCGTAATGCGCGGCCATCGCCCGTGTGACACGTCGGGAATGCGCGCGCCGCACCGGCGACGTGGTGTCGGCATGCTGGCGCGAGCCGTGGCTGGCGACGCGCCCGTTCATGTCGGCGCGCAGCACTTCGGGGTGCGCCTGGGTCAGCCAGCGCGGCGGGGTCGCAGTGGGGGTGCAGAGAATGGTCTTGATCCCGTGCTGCGCGAGCCCTTCGATCGCGCGGTCGAACAGCTCGAAGTCGAAATGCCCCTGATAGGGTTCCCAGATGTGCCAGGTGAACTCACCCATGCGCACGGTGTTGAACCCGGCCTCGGCCATGCGCTGCGCGTCGCGGTCCCAGTAGCTGTCGTCGACATGCTCGGGGTAATGCGGCACGCCGACGAGGAAGGTGTCGAGGTTCAGCGGACGCCAGGCGGAAAGCGGGGCGGGGGCAGAGCGTTTCATCGGATCACCTTGTCGTTCAAAGATCAGGAGAGGGATTTCGGCGCCGTCACGGTGCGGCCGTCGGCACCGAACAGAAAGGCCTCGGCGGGGTCGAAACCGAAGCGGATGCGGCTGCCGTCGGCGGGCGGTGCCACCTCGCCGAGGATCAGGGTCACGTTGGCGGTGCCGGTATCGGAACCTGTGGTCTTGAGTGCGCCGGCATCGACGTAGAGCACGGTTTCGCGCCCCAGTTCTTCCGAGAGGCGCACCTCGCCCTCGGCGCTCACCGCGCCTTCGCCGATGCGCAGGTGTTCGGGGCGAATCCCCAGCATCACACTGTCGCCGGCGGAGAGCCCTTGGCCTTCGATCAGCAGCGGCAGCTCTACCGGGGGCAGGCCCGCGACCTCCACGATCGCACCAGCGCCGAGCGCGGTCACCGTGCCGGAGACGAAGTTCATCCGCGGCGCGCCGAGGAAGGAGGCGACGAAGTGATTGACCGGGTTGCGGTAGAGCGCGAGCGGCGCGCCGACCTGCTCGATCCGGCCTTCGTTCAGCACCACGATCCGGTCGGCCATCGTCATGGCTTCGACCTGGTCGTGCGTAACGTAGATCATCGTCGCATCGAGCCGTTTGTGCAGGGTCGCGAGCTCTACGCGCATCTGGGTGCGCAGCGCGGCGTCGAGGTTCGACAAGGGCTCGTCGAACAGAAAGACCTTGGGGTCCCTGATGATGGCGCGGCCGATGGCAACGCGCTGGCGCTGGCCGCCGGAGAGTTGCTTGGGCCTGCGATCGAGCAGCGATGTGAGTTGCAGGGTCTCCGCGACGTTGCGCACCTTCCGCTCAATCACGTCCTTCGGTTCGCCGGCGAGCCGCAGTCCGAAGGATATGTTGTCGGCAACGCTCATGTGCGGAAACAGGGCGTAGGACTGGAACACCATCGCCACGCCCCGCTTGGCGGGCGGAACGGAGGTCACATCCTGATCCCCAATGCGGATGGTGCCCGCCGTTGCAGTCTCAAGCCCGGCGATCAGGCGGAGCAATGTCGACTTGCCACAGCCGGAGGGGCCCACGAAGACGACGAATTCCCCCTGCTCGATGGCGAGGTCGAGGCCGTGGATGATGTCCACGGCGCCAAAGGACTTGCGGATCCCGGAGAGCTGTACCGCTGTCATTTGCTCACCACCATTGTCTCACCCCTTTACCGCGCCCATGGTCATGCCCTTGATGAAGTAGCGCTGGAAGAACAGGAAGATCACCAACGTCGGCAGGCTGGCAACGAGCGACAGCGCGCCCTGAATTCCCCAGGCCACGGAATACTGCCCCTTGAGAAAGGCGATGCCGAGCATGATGGTGCGTTTGTCGTCGCTCTGGGTGAAGATCAGCGGCCAGAGGAAATCATTCCAGATCCAGGTGAACTGCAATGTCGCGAGGACGGCCAGCGCGGGCAGGCTGAGCGGCAAGGCCACCTTCACGAGGAACTGCAGTTCGTTGGCGCCTTCGAGGATGGCGGCCTCGCGCAACGCGTTGGGAACACCGGCGAAGAAATTGCGCATCAGCAGCGTGCAGATCGGGATGCCCATTCCGATGTGCACGATGATCATCGGCCACAACGTGTCGAGCAGGCCGAGCGCGTTGAACAACTTGAACAGCGGAATGAGGACGACCTGCGGCGGAAAGAACATGCCCGACACGATGACCAGGAACAGCAGATTGCTGCCGCGGAACGGAAGCTTCGAGAAGACATAGCCAGCCAGCACGCCGAGCGCGATGGAGACGGCCGTGGCGGGGATGGCGATCAGCAGGGTGTTGACAAAGTAGGTGTGGACCGCCGGATTGCCCAAGGCTTCCGCGAAGTTCTCGAGATTGAGCGTCTCGGGCAGCGACCAGAGCTGGCCCATGGAGATTTCCCGCGTGGTCTTGAGGGAACTGAACAGGACTCCCAGGATCGGAAGCAGGAACAGGGTCGTGAGCACGATCAGGCAGACGAAGATGGCCGCCCGCCAGGCACCATCGCCGTGCCGTGTTGCCGTTGCCGCGTCACTCATAGATCTCATCCACCTTGCGCAGCTGGCGGAAGTAGATGACGATGATCGACAGCGTGATGACGAACAGCACCACTGAAATGGCGCTGCCATAGCCCATCAGGTATTTCTTGAAGGACTCGTTGTACATGTGCATGGCCAGCGTGTCCGAACTGTGGAACGGCCCGCCGCCGGTCATGATGTAGAGGATCTCGAAGCCCTTGAGCGAGTTGATGACCATGAGGGCGACGACCACGACGGTCGCGGGCCGCAGCAGCGGCAGCACCACGTGGCGGATGCGCTGCAGCCGGGTCGCGCCCTCGATCTCTGCCGCTTCTGTGAGTTCGGCCGGTATCGACGTCAGGCCGGCCAGGAAGATCACCATGGCGAGCCCTGTCTGCTGCCAGGACCACGCAACGATCACCGCGTAGAGCGCAGTCAGGGGCTTGGCCAGCCAGGCGAAGTTGAACTTTTCGCCGATCACCAGCCCGATCGTCGTGTTCAGCAATCCCCAGTCCTGCTGGTAGATCCACGTCCAGATCTGGCCGACGACGATCGCCGACAGGCAGATCGGGAGATAGAAGATCGACTTGAAGACGTTGGAGCCGCGGACGCTGGAATCGAGCAGCAGCGCCAGCACCAGTCCCATCAGCGTCGGCAGCAGGATGGCCGCGACGATCCAGATCAAGGTGTTGACCACGGCATTGTAGAACAGCGGGTCGGTGAAGACCTTTTGGAAATTGTCGAGACCGACAAACCGGTAGTTGGGATCGAAGCCGTTCCAGTTGGTGAAGCTGTAGAAGAACGAATCGAGCAGCGGCCACACGACGATGACGGCGAACACCGCCAGGGGCGGCGTCAGAAACACCACTCGCCAGATGTTCGACTGCTGCGTCATGCCGGACCACTGCTCCTGTCGATGCGAAAAGGAGGCCTCGCAGCCCCCTTTTCGTCTGCCGTCACGCGTCAGTCCAGATTACTGCTTGAAGGCTTCGGCCGCAGCCGTCTGGCTTTCCTGCAGAAGGCCCTCGTAGCCGGAGGGGTCGTCCATGAACTTGGCGAACATGGACAAGCCGACCTCGGCCACGGGAGGAGGAGTGGCGAGGTCATAGTTGAAAGCGAAGGCCTGGGCCGCCTTGATGGTGTCGAGAGCTTTCTTCATGACGGGCGTGTAGATCGCCGGATCGACATTGACGTTGGCCGAAAGGGCGCCCTGGATCTGCGCCCAGTTGCCCTGCACGTCCTTGTCGGCGACGAGGAAGGTGACGAGTTCCTCTGCGCCCTTCACGTTGGCCGCGTTGGCCGATACGACCAGCCCGTCGACCGGCCCCACCACGGCATTGGCGACGCCGTCGGTGATCGCCGGGAACTCGAAGAAGTCATAGTCCTCCGCCGGCTTCAGGCCGTTGCCGTTCCAGTAGCCGG
>JAGRMP010000358.1:0-2346 GCA_020441225.1 Maritimibacter sp.
GCTGGCGCGAGAGGATGGTGGCGAACTCGTCGGCGAAGGCCTCCCAGCCCGCGGCGATCCCGTCGGAATCGGCCGTCAGCTTGTTGTAGAAAATGAGCGCCGGGATCGCCGCGAGCAGCCCGAGCCCGGTCGCGAACAGCGCTTCCGCAATGCCGGGCGCGACCACGGCCAGGTTGGTGTTCTGCTGCTGGGCGATCTCGATGAAGCTGTGCATGATCCCCCAGACCGTGCCGAAGAGGCCGATGAACGGCGCCGAGGAGGCGACGGTGGCGAGGAACGGCAGCCCCTTGTTGAGCTTCTCCGCCTCCTTGGCGATGGCCACATCCATCGACCGGTCGATCCGGCTGGTGGCGTTCGCGATCAGCCCGCCGTCGGAGCGGTGCGAGCGGCGCCATTCCAGCATGCCGGCGGCAAAAACCCGTTCCGCCGCGCCCTGTGGCGTCGGCCCGACCTCGTCGAACAGCTCGTCGAGCGGATCGCCCGACCAGAACGCCCGGTCGAACACCCCCGCCGCGGCGCGCGCGCGTTTGTACTGGAGGAACTTGGTGACGATGATCGCCCAAGAATAGAACGACGCGGCGAGAAGCAGGATCATCACCAGCTTCACGATCAGCGTCGCGCGGAAGAAGAGCGCCCAGATCGAAAAATCGATCGCTTGCGCGGCTGCAAGTGTTTCCGTTTCCATGTCTGCCCGTATTGCCCGTAGCTTGCTCGGTGTCCCGCCCCCTCTTTGCGGGGGGCTGTTGGCCGTGAAAATAAACGATGTCGTGACAAAAGGCCAACGAAACCGGCGTTTGGCCGCAAAGGCCCCTGCGTCAGCCGAGGAGGCGGCGGATATCCGCCGGCAACCGCGCCGCCCGCCCCGCACCGTCGAGCGCCACCAGCACCACGCGCGCATCGAACAGAACCTGCCCGCTCCGGGTCACCCGCTGGCGCATGGTCAGGCTCGCGCCCTTGATCGCCTCCACCTCGGTCTCGACGCTGAGATCGTCGCCGAACCTCGCCGGTGCGAGGTAATCCGCCTCCACCCGCCGCACGGCGAAGACGATCCCGGTCTCTTCGCGAAGGGCCGCCTGGTCGATCCCCCGCGCACGCACATATTCCGTCCGCCCCCGCTCGATGAACCTGAGGTAATTGGCGTAATAGACGATGCCCGCAAGGTCGGTGTCCTCGTAATAGACGCGGACGGGGTGAGTGTGGGGCGCTGTCTGGGTCATGGCTACCCTCTATCCGGTCAGTGGAAAGCTGGCCAGAGGCTCGTAATCGGCGCCGTCCTGCGAGAGATGCGAGCGGTAGAGCGTGACCGAGGGCGCGGGCTCGGCCTCCAGCGCGAAGGTGCCGTTGAGGCTCAGAAACTCCCCGAGCCGCGCCTGCTCCTTGGCGCCCAGATCGCGCGGGAAGCGGGCGAGGGTCACATGCGGGCGGAAGCGCCTGCGGGGGAGATCGACGCCTGCCTCACGGGCCACGCGCATCACCTTGGCCTGCAGCGCTTCCAGCCCCTCCCCCGTGGCCTCCACCGCCAGCACCGGGGCGCGACCGCTGCCGAGCGGCGCGAGCCCCGCGAGCGCAAGCCGCACGCCCGGCAGCCGCGCCGCCGCCAGCCCCTCGGCAACCTCGTAGGCGGCGGCCTCGCTCACATCCCCGAGGAAAGCGAGCGTCAGGTGCAGATTCTCCGCCGCCACCACCCGCCCCACGGTGAGCCCCGCCTGCAACCGGGTCAGCGGCCGCAGCATCGGCTCGGGCAGATCGAGGGCGACGAAGGCGCGCATCGCCCCGCTCACCCCAACCCCATCCGCGCCGACAGCCTGAGTGCATGGCTGGCATCCGTAGCTGCATCGGGCAGCACCGGGTCATAGGCCGCCCGGATCAGCCGCGCGATCTCGGGGCGCAGGATCACCGCCCCCGTCTCGGGATGCAGCGCCAGCGCCGAGGTCTCGGAAAACGCCGCCGCGCCCCAGCTCAGGACCGTCGCCACCGCCTCGTCGAGCGCCAGCGTTTCGGCGGGCAGCGTCTCGAGCCCGCCGCGCAGCGCCAGAAAGACGAAGGCCGCCTTGATCGCCCCGCCCGCGTCATAGCGAAACACCCGGTAGCGGTTGGCCTCCGCCGCCTTCAACCGCGCGACGGTGGTGGCCAGATCGGGGATCATCCGGTCGAGATCGCGCACGTCCAGAAGCTCGTCCCAGTCGCGAAAGAAAAAGATCATCAGGTTCGCACCCAGCTCCGGGTCGGTCTCGGCCATCTCGCGGCCCGCCAGCGCCGCCACCGCCTCCAGCGCGCCCTTGAGCACGCCGAGCGTCGCGTCATCGACCCCGAAGACCACCGGCGCGATCGGCCGGCCCCAGCGGG
>JAGRMP010000358.1:2352-6189 GCA_020441225.1 Maritimibacter sp.
CGAAGGCATAGGCCCCGCCCCGGGCAAACAGCGCTTCGATCTCCGCAGGCGTCATCCGCGCCCCTTTTTCTTGGCAAAAATACTCACCAAACCGACATAGAAGCTCGCTCGCGCCCAGGCAAGCACGGCACCGCGTCCGCCCCTCGGCCCGCGTCACGCTCAATTTTCGAAGAGATCGCTCCGCCCCGGCGGCACCGGCGGCACCAACCCGAGATGGGTCCAGGCCCGCTGTGCCAACATCCGGCCCCGCGGGGTGCGCTGAATGAGCCCCTGCTGCAACAGATAGGGCTCGATCACCTCCTCGAGCGCATCGCGGCTCTCCGAAAGCGCCGCCGACAGCGTCTCGATCCCGACCGGGCCGCCCTGGTAATGCTCCGCGATCAGCGTGAGATAGCGCCGGTCCGCCCCGTCGAGCCCGAGATGATCGACCCCGAGCCGGGTCAGCGCGCTGTCGGCCAGACCCTGGGTGATCCGCCCGTCGCCCTCGACCACGGCGAAATCGAGCACCCGGCGCAACAGCCGCCCGGCGATCCGCGGCGTCCCCCGCGCCCGGCGCGCAATCTCGCGTGCGCCTTCGTCGTCGGCCGGCGCGCCGAGCTTCTCGGCATTGCGGGTGACGATCCGGTGCAGCTCGTCCTCGGTGTAGAACTGCAGCCGGACGGGGATGCCGAACCGGTCGCGAAGCGGCGTCGTGAGCAGCCCGAGCCGGGTCGTGGCCCCCACCAGGGTGAAGGGCTGGAGCTCGATCCGCACCGTGCGCGCCGCCGGGCCCTCGCCGATCACCAGGTCGAGTTCGTAATCCTCCAGCGCCGGATAGAGCACCTCCTCGACCGCCGGGTTCATCCGGTGGATCTCGTCGATGAACAGCACGTCGTTGCGTTCCAGGTTGGTCAGGATCGCGGCCAGATCGCCCGCCCGCGCCAGCACCGGCCCCGAGGTCATCCGGAAACCGACCCCCAGCTCGCGCGCCATGATCTGGGCGAGCGTGGTCTTGCCGAGGCCCGGGGGCCCGTGAAACAGCGCGTGGTCCATCGCCTCGCCCCGCCGCCGCGCGCTCTCGATGAACACCTTGAGATTGGCCCGCGCCTCGGCCTGGCCGATGAAATCGACGAGGTACTGGGGCCGCAGCGCGCGGTCGGCCTCGACGGCGCGGTCCTCGGGTTGCGGCGCGGGGCGCAGGGTCGGGTCTGGTCCTGTCATGCTCGTCGCTCTCTTTCACAGGCCCCGTCCACACTGGCACCGCGCCCGGCGAAGACGGACAGCGCCCGGATGAGCCTCGCCCTTCCCTAGCCTTTCGGCGCCAACAGGCGCAAGGCGGCGCGGATCAGCGCCGGCGTCTCCGCGCCCGGATCCTCGCCCAGCGCCGTCGCCACCGCGGCGGCCGCGTCGCCGGGGCCGTAGCCGAGGTTCTGCAGCGCCGACAGCGCCTCCGCCTGCGCGGCCGCATTGCCCGAAGGCGCCGGCCGTGTCGCCGCAGCGGGCGCGGCGTTGTCCGGCTCGACGAGCGGCATGTCCTCGACGCCCGCCGTCGCGGCCGGCGTCGCCGACATCGCCATCACCGCGGGGGCCTTGTCCTTCAATTCGTTCACCACCCGCTGCGCCGTCTTGGGGCCGACGCCGCGCGCCGCCTTCACCGCGTTCCAGTCGCCGAGCGCAATCGCCCGGCTGACCCCGTCCGGCCCCAGCGCGCCGAGGATCGCCAGCGCCGCCTTGGCGCCCACCCCCTGCACGCTCATGAGCAGCCGGAACCATTCCTTTTCCATGAGCGTGGGAAAACCGAAGAGTTGAAGCAGGTCCTCGCGCACGAGCAGATCGGTGTAGAGCGCCACCGCCTCGCCCGCGCCCGGCAGGGAGGCAAGCGTCCGGTCCGAGGCGTAGACCACGTAGCCCACCCCGCGCACGTCGATCAGCACATGGTCGAGCGCCTTGTATTCGAGTTGTCCGGCGATCCGCCCGATCATGCCGAGGCCTTTCTCAGCGCCGCGTCCAGCCGGCCGGCCCCCCGCGACAGATGCGCATGGCACAGCGCGATGGCGAGCGCGTCGGCCGCATCGGCGCCCGCGATCTCGACGCCGGGGAGCTGCAGCCGTACCATGTGCTCGATCTGCCGCTTGTCGGCATGGCCGACGCCGACCACGGTCTTCTTGATCTGGTTGGGGGCGTATTCGCCGATGGCGAGCCCCGCCTGCGCGGGGACCAGCAGCGCCACGCCGCGCGCCTGGCCGAGCTTCAGCGTGCCGGCGCCGTCGCGGTTGACGAAAGTCTGTTCGATCGCCGCCGCGTCCGGGGCGAACCGGGCGATCACGGCACTCAGCCCCTCGTAGAGCGCGAGCAGCCGCGCCGCGAGCGCCGTCCCGGTTTCCTTGCCCTTGACGGTTCCGTGCACGATCCCGTTGGCCACATGCGACATCCGGTTGCCATCGGTGTCGATCACGCCCCAGCCGAGATTGCGCAGCCCGGGGTCGATCCCGATGACACGCATCACCTTGCCCTGCCCTGTTCTTGTTGCGCTGTTCTTGTTGGGGCAGAGCTAGCACGAAAGGCGAACATCGAAAAGTGCTTTCCGGCGCCATCCAGAATGCGCCCATTTTTTGCGCCGTTTGCGAGCTATGCGCCCGCCACATGAGCGATATGCAAACTTCGCGCTTCTCCCGCCTGCATGCGCCACCTATCTCGGCTCGGACACAAGACCGCAGATTGAGGACAGGATCATGACCAGCATCAACACGACCACGACCGCCGCGGCGAGTTCGATTTTCGCCGAGCGCGTCGCGCGCTGGGTGATCGGGCTTGTCGACCGGGCCAGCGACCGGCGCGCCCGGCGCGAAACCCTGCGCGCCCTCGAAGAGCTCGACGCGCGCACGCTCGACGACATCGGCGTCACCCGCGACGACATGGACGCCCTGCGCTGAAGATCCGGCGCTGAACACCCTGCGCTGACCGGCCGGGCCAAACCGCAAAACGAAAAGGGCCGCGCCCATCGGCGCAGCCCCTGAACGCCCCCGGGGTCCCGCCCCGGGGGTTTTCTGTGTCTGGGTTACTCTTCCACCGAGAGCGCCACGAAACGCGGATCGCCGTCGCGGCGCACGAGCAGCAGCACCGATTGCCGGCCGCCCTCGCGGGTGTCCTCCAGCCGGGCCTCGAAATCGGCGATCGAGGTGACACGGGACTGGCCCGCCTCCTCGATCAGATCGCCCGCCCGCAGGCCCTTTTCCCAGGCCGCGCTGGCTTCGTCCACCCTGGTGATGACGATCCCGGTGGTGTCGGCGTCGAGCCCGAGCTCGCCGCGGATCTCGTCGGTGAGCTCGCTGAGTTCGAGGCCGAGCACGGATTTCTCCACCGGCGCTTCCTCGACAGCGTCCGGCACCTGCTCCGCCTCGTCCGCAAGCGCGGCTTCGCGCCGGCCGAGCGTGACCTTGAGGGTCTGCGACTGGCCTTCGCGCAGGATCACCACCCGCACCGTCTCGCCCACCGGCGCGTCGCCGACGATGCGCACAAGCTCGCGGGTGTTCTCGACCTCTTCACCGTTGAAACTGGTGATCAGATCGCCCGCTTCGATGCCGGCATCCTTGGCCGGACCGTCCGGCACGTCGGTGACCAGCGCGCCCGCGGTGCTCTCGAGCCCCATCGCCTCGGCGACATCGGGGGTCACGTCCTGGATCCGCACACCGAGCCAGCCGCGGCGGGTTTCGCCAAACTCCTTGAGCTGGGCGACCACCTTGGTGACCACGTTGGACGCCATCGAAAAGCCGATGCCGATCGAGCCGCCCGAGGGCGACAGGATCGCGGTATTCACGCCGATCACTTCGCCTTCCATGTTGAACAGCGGCCCGCCCG
>JAGRMP010000358.1:6219-8006 GCA_020441225.1 Maritimibacter sp.
GGATGAAGTCGTCATAGGTGCCCGAAAGCTCGCGGCCCCGGGCCGAGACGATCCCGGCGGAGACCGAGAAACCCTGGCCGAGCGGGTTGCCCACCGCCATGACCCAGTCGCCCACACGCATCAGGTCGCTGTCGCCGAACGGCACGAAGGGCAGCGGCCGGTCGGCCTCGACCTTCAACAACGCGATATCGGTGTTGGTGTCGGTGCCCACAAGCGTCGCGGGCAGCGTGCCGAGCCCGTCGAAGAACTCGATCATGATCTCGTCGGCGCCCTCGATGACGTGGTTGTTGGTCACGATGTAACCGTCTTCGGAGATCACGAAGCCCGAACCCAGCGCGTTCGAGCGGCGGGTCTGCGGCGGGCGGCTTTCGCCGTTCGGGTCCTGGTCGAAGAAATCGCGGAACAGCTCTTCGAAGGGCGAGCCCTCCGGCACCATCGGATGGCTGTCGGTGTCCTGGGCGATCAGCGTCGCCGTGGTGATGTTGACCACCGCCGGGCTGGTGCTCGCAGCGAGGTCGGCGAAGCTTTCCGGCACGCCGCGCGCGAACGCGGCTCCGGCGCCGAGCAACAGCGCCACCGCCAGCACAAGCGCCGCGAAGGCCCGCGCCGGCGCCGACTCGTCGAGCCCGCGCACCCGCGCCAGCCCGCGTACTCTGTCGTGAGAATGGGAAAAATGTCGAACCTCTGCCGTCACTGCAGCCTCCTGTTACCTGTCCGGATCGAGAACCCGTCGCGGGGAACATGGGATCAGGGTGGCGGGAATGCAACAGAATGCGCGTCGCGCGCTGTCACATGGCAGTGAAATGAGCGGCGAACCGCTCCACCGCCGGGACGACCCGGGCCGCGGTGCCGACCGGGCGCCACCAGCGCAGAATCCTGACCGATATCCGTACCGATTTCGCCGCCCGGCCCGACCCGCCCGCCTGTCCGGGCCGGTCAGAGGCCCAGCGCCCGGGCGAGCCAGACCAGTCCGACGCCCAGCGCCACCGCGGCGAGGCCGATCGTCCGGCGCTGTTCGGGGCCGAGCTTCGCCATCAGCGCGACGATCTCGTCGAGGCGCGAAGGGGCCAGTGCGAACACCAGCCCCTCGATCACCAGCACGAGCCCGAGGCCCAGTGCGATCCATGCCATGGTCTACTCCGCCGCGGCCGCCCCGGTGTCCGACTTCAGGTAGTCGAAGAACTCGCTGTCCGGCGTGATGACCAGCGTCGAGTTCTCGCCCTTGAGGCTGTTCTCATAGGCCGTGAGCGAGCGGTAGAAGGCGAAGAACTCCGGGTCGCGGCCGAAAGCCGTGGCGAAGATCCCGTTGCGGGTCGCGTCGGCCTCGCCGCGCACGATCTCGGCCTGTTTGCGGGCTTCCGATGTGGTCTCGACCACCGTCCGGTCGGCCTGGGCGCGCACCCTTTGGGCCGCTTCCTGACCGCGCGCGATCTCGTCCGCCGCCTCGCGTTCGCGCTCGGCGCGCATCCGTTCGTAGGTGGCCTGGAGGTTCTGCACCGGCAGATCCGCCCGCTTGATCCGCACGTCGATGACCTGCACGCCGAGCCCGTTGGCCTCGGCCCGGGCCTGGTCGCGGATCTGGTTCATCAGCGCCACCCGGTCGGCCGAGAGCACCGCCCCCGAATCGACCCCGCCCAGCACTTCGCGAAGCTGCGCGTTGAGGATCCGCTCGAGCCGGTTGCGCGCGCCCTCGATCCCGCTCGCGCCCACGGCGCGGCGGAACTGGGTCGCGTCCGAGATCCGCCAGCGGGCGAAGGCGTCCACCACCAGCCGGCGGTCGTCGGCCG
>JAGRMP010000033.1 GCA_020441225.1 Maritimibacter sp.
GGCCGACATCAAAGTCGGGCGAGCACTGTCAGGATCGCGCCGTGGAAGCGCCAGGGCAGGCGCGCGCGGTCGTCCATGTCGAAGATCCGTTTCATGGGCCTGAGATACTCTCTGTCCCCCTGTCCCGCAAGTCTCGCCGCATCCGGTCGGTCTGGACGCAGAACGCGGGATTTGCGACGCTGTGGAACAGGGAAGGGCAGCGATGGAAAACGAAACCGACCAGACCGGCACCGCGGAAGCTGCGACGGCGGCCACGGCCGCACCCACAGACGCGACGACCGCCGCGGCCGACGCGACGCCCCCGTTGCCCCCGGATGTGGATGTGCCCGCGCCGCAGGACATCGCACTCGGGCTCTGGGACCAGCTCCTCGCCTCTGCCGAGGGGCTGTGGCGGCCGAGCGTCGCCTGGCAGATTCTGATTGTGGCCGCCCTGTTCCTGGTCGCCCATCTCGCCTCCGCGTATCTCAAGCCGCGCTGGGAGGGCTGGCTGCGCACCCGCGAAGGCTGGCCGACCTGGCGGATGCGGCTCGGCATCCTGATCCACCGCCGGATGCGGTTGATGCTCTTCGTCGCGACGATCTGGCCGGTGGTCTGGGGGATGCGCGCCGTTACCTGGCCGTCGCGCTCCTACCTGCTGGCGGTGGTGGGCCAGCTCGCCTTCGCCTGGCTCGTCATCGCGCTCATCTCGCGTTTCATCGGCAACCGGCTCCTGCGCACGGTCGTCCGCTTTGCCGGCTGGGCCTGGGTGACGCTCTCGATCCTTGGCCTCACCGAAGATGCGGTGGCCTTCATGGATGCCTTCGCCGTCCATGTCGGCGACATGCGGCTGTCGCTGTGGATGGTGGTCCAGGCGATCGGGATCCTGGGCGCGCTGTTCTTCGCGGTGCGATTCGTCTCGGCGTCCGCCGCCACCCGCATCCGCCGCTCGAAGGACATCAGCCCCTCGATCCAGGTGCTCTCGATCAAGGTGCTGCAGGTCGCGCTCTATTCGGTCGCCTTCTTCGTCGGGCTCAAGACGGTCGGCGTCGACCTCACCGGCCTTGCCGTCCTCTCGGGCGCAGTCGGCGTCGGCCTCGGCTTCGGCCTGCAGAAGGTGGTCTCGAACCTCGTCTCCGGCTTCATCCTGCTGCTCGACAAGTCGATCAAGCCCGGCGACGTGATCTCGCTCGGCGAAACATTCGGCTGGATCGAGCAGATGGGCGCGCGCTACGTCTCGGTGGTCACCCGCGACGGCAAGGAATACCTCATCCCGAACGAAGACCTCATCACCGGCCAGGTGGTGAACTGGTCGCATACCAACGCCTTCGTTCGGCTCGACATCTATTTCGGCACCGCCTACCACAACGACCCGCATCTGGTGCGCAGGGTGGCGATTGCCGCGGCGCGGTCGGTCGAGCGGGTGCTGAGCTTCCGCCCGCCCGTCTGTCATATCGTCGGATTCGGCGACAGCTCGGTCGATTACATCCTGCGCTTCTGGATCGACGATCCGACCGGCGGGCTGACCAACATCCGCGGCAACGTCTACCTCGCGCTCTGGGATGCCTTCCGCGAAAACGGCATCGACATCCCCTTCCCGCAGCGCGAAGTGCGGCTGCTTGGCGACAGTGAGAGCTGAGGCGCGGGCGCGATTTCGGCGCAGGCGTTGAAATGCGGAAATGAGTCGCTATCCTTAAGCCATCCCGGCGCCGGGGTGGTGCGGCGCGTCATGAAGGAGGACTATGTCCTGTCTCATATCTCAGACGCGGCCTTTGAGACGGCCGCTTCAGGGCCCGGCGCAATGACGGCGTCCGTGCCCGTTTCGAGCGACAACCTGCTCGCGCTCATCGAAAACTCTCTGGACGACGACAAGGCCGAAGACATCGTGGCGATCCCGCTCAAGGGCAAGTCGTCGATGGCGGACCATATGGTGATCTGCTCCGGCCGGTCGTCGCGCCAGGTCGCGGCCATCGCCGAGAAGCTCACCGACCGGCTCAAGCAGGAGATGGGCCTGATCTGCAAGGTCGAGGGCAAGGACCAGGGCGACTGGGTGCTGATCGACGCGGGCGACGTTGTCGTCCATGTCTTCCGTCCGGAAGTGCGCGAGTTTTACCAGCTCGAAAAAATGTGGATGACCCCGGCGCAGAAAACCGCTCCGCGCAGGATCTGATGCGGATCCACATTGCCGCCGTGGGCCGGCTTCGCAAGGGGCCGGAACGGGCGCTTGTCGATGACTACCTGACCCGGGTGGACCGGACCGGCCGGGCGCTGGGCCTCGGGCCCGCCCGCGAGATTGAGGTCGAGGACCGAAAGGGTGGCGGCATGAGCGCCGAAGCGGCGCTCCTCGAAAAGGCGATCCCGTTGGGCAGTCTTGTCTGCATCCTCGACGAACGCGGCCGGACGATGTCTTCACCCGACTTCGCCGACCAGATCGCGCAGTGGCGCGACAACGGCCGACAGGACCTGACCTTTGCGATCGGCGGCGCCGACGGGCTCGACCCCGGGTTTCGCGACAAGGCCGATTTTGCGCTGAGCTTCGGCCATATGGTCTGGCCGCACATGCTCGTGCGGGTGATGCTGGCCGAACAGCTCTACCGCGCCGCCTCGATCCTCGCCGGAAGCCCGTATCACCGGGTGTGACCCCCCATGCGCGTCGTGCCCGCCCCGGCGCTCATATCCCGCTTCGGACCGGCCTCTGCCCTTTGGGTCTCTCAAACGGTCCAATGCCCTAGTCCCCTAGGGGAGTAGACCTTTGCCGCGCACGTTTTCGAAGTAAAATCAGTAAGTTGTAGATTTCATCCGTTAACCTTTGGTTAACCCTTTGCGGTCGCCGCAACAGATCCAGATCCCAGCGGCGCACCTCGCTCGCCCCCGCAAACGGGCGTCTCGCATGAAAAACCCGGCCGGAAGCTCCGGCCGGGTCATGTTCCGTCCAACGGGTCCGCTTACTGCTGACCCGCGAGTGCGATCGTCGACAACCCCTTGATGAGATCGACCGCATAGCTGAGCTGGAAATCCTCGTCGCGCAGCAACGCTGCCTCCTCGGCCGCGGCGCGTTCTTCCTCGATCATCTTGATCTGGTCTTCGGTCAGGCTGTCGTTGTCGAGGCTGCCGCGCAGATCCGCCTCGGTGCGGGCGGGGCGGCCGTTGTCTTCTTCTTCCGTCGCGCCCGGCACGGGCTTCGGCTGTTCGACGACGATATCCGGGCTCACGCCCAGCGCCTGGATCGACCGGCCCGAGGGCGTGTAGTAGCGCGCGGTGGTCAGGCGCATCGCGCCGTCGCCGCGCAGCGGCATCACCGTCTGCACCGAGCCCTTGCCGAAGCTCTTTGTGCCGACGACCACGGCGCGGCGGTGATCCTGCAGCGCACCCGCGACGATCTCGGACGCCGATGCCGAGCCGCCGTTGATGAGCACCACCATCGGTTTGCCCTCGGTGATGTCGCCGGCTTCCGCGTTTACCCGTTCGGTATCCTCGGGATTGCGGCCCCGGGTCGACACGATCTCGCCCGCCTCGAGGAAGGCGTCGGACACGGCGATCGCCTGGTTCAGGAGCCCGCCGGGGTTGTTGCGCAGATCGAGCACCACGCCCTCGACGTTCTCCATCCCGCCAAGTTCCTCGACCGTCGCGGCAAAACCGTCGGACACGTTGGGATAGGTCTGGTCGTTGAAGGTGGTGATTCGGATCACCACGGTGTGGCCGACCGCGCGCACGGTGGCGGCGGTGAGCTTGATCGTGTCGCGGATGATCGACACGTCGAACGGTTCGTCGATCCCTTCGCGCACCACGGTGATCACGATCTCCGAGCCGACCGGCCCGCGCATCCTGTCCACCGCTTCATCGACGGTGAGGCCAAGCAGGCTCTCTCCGTCCACATGGGTGATGAAGTCGCCCGCCTGCATCCCGGCATCGTCCGCCGGTGTGCCGTCCATCGGCGAAACCACCTTCACGAAGCCCTCTTCCTGGGTCACTTCGATCCCCAACCCGCCGAACGCGCCTCGGGTCTGGACCCGCATGTCCGCCGCGTCGTCGGGCGACAGATAGCTCGAATGCGGATCGAGCGAGATCAGCATGCCGTTGATCGCCGCCTGGATCAGCTCCTCGGGCTTGACCTCTTCGACATAATTCTGGCGGATGCGCTCGAACACGTCGCCGAACAGGTCGAGCTGCTGGTAGACGGAGGCGCTGCGCCCTGCGTCCTGGGCAATCAGCGGCCCGGCGATCTGTGTCGTCAGCACCGCGCCGGCAAGGATGCCGCCCGTCGCGGCCATCAGGAAGTTCTTCATGTCGTTTCCGGATCTCTTTCTCAATCGGCCTCGTTGAACCAGTCGCCCGGGTCCAGAGGCTCTCCGTTCCGTCTGAGCTCTATATAAAGCGTTTCCGTGGCCTCGGCGCCACCACCTTCCGTCCCCGCGATCAAAAAGGGTTGATCCGGAGACGCCGCCGCACCGCCCATCAGCCCCACGGGGGCGCCTTTGGGCAGAACCTCGCCGATCTTGCCGTAGAGCTGCCCGAGCCCTGCGAGGATCAGGAAATAGCCCTCGCCCGGTTCCAGCACCGCAACCTCGCCATAGTCAAGGAGCGGGCCCAGGTAGCGGATGGTCGCGGGCCAGGGCGTGGTCACGAGGGTGAGCGGCCGGGTCGCGACGACCCAGCCCGGCCGCCGCACGCCCGCCGCGTCGGCTTCGCCCGCGCGGCGGACCACCCGTCCGAGCGCGGGCATGTCGAGCCTGCCCTTGGCCGAGGCGATGTCGGCGCTCTCCACCGCGACCGAGCTGTCGACCGCCGCCGTGCTCAGAAGGCCGCCGGCGAAGCTTTCCAGCGTATCGGCGGAACTCACCAGGTTTTCCATCGCTTCCGGGTCGGTCACCAGCCGCTTGGGCAGATCGGTCCGGTTCGCCACCGCCATCGAAAGCTCGGTTCGGGCGCGCTGGACACCTTTCAGACCCACTTCGAGCGTCTCGAGCGCGGCTTCCTGGACGGCTCTGAGCGTCGCGACCTCCTCGAGCTGGCGGCGCAGATCTGCCGCCTCGCGCGCGAGCGCAGGCGTGACATCCGCCACGATCATCCCCGTGCGCACCGTGCCGACCGGTCCCTGGGGATGCAGGAGCAGGCTGGTTTCGGGCGCCGCCTGGATCGTCTGAAGCACGCCGAGCAGCCGCGCCAGCCGGCCGCTCTCGGCGGCAAAGACCCCCTCGATCGCGTGTTCGCGGACCGACGCCTGGCGCAGACCTTCGCGCAGCGCCGCCAGCCCGGCCTCGTAGGCGCGCACCGTCTCGGTCAGCGCCGCGACCCGGTCGTGTGCACCCTCGGCCGCCTCGAGCGACGTGGCCGCGGCGCGCAGTGCCTGCATGGCGGCCTCGGCGCTGCCGGTCGGCTCGGGTTGCGCGGCCGCACCCAAGGGGGTGAGCCCCAGGGCAAGCCCGACAAGGCCCGCGAAGACGGCCGCGCGCATCAATGGACGATCAGGCTCTCGCCGGTCATTTCTTCGGGCTGTTCCAGCCCCATGAGCTCGAGCAGCGACGGCGCAAGGTCGCACAGCTTGCCGTCGCGCAAGCTCACCCCTTCCGGCCCGCCGTACATCACCACTGGCACCAGGTTGGTGGTATGCGCGGTGTGGGGCCCGCCGGTCACCGGGTCGACCATGGTCTCGCAATTGCCGTGGTCGGCAGTGACAATCACCGCACCGCCCACCTTTTCCAGCGCCTCGATGGCACGTCCGAGCTGGATATCGACCGTCTCGACCGCCTTGATCGCGGCTTCGAGCACACCGGTATGTCCCACCATGTCGGGGTTGGCAAAGTTGATGACGATCAGGTCATACTGCTCTTCGATCGCCTCGACGAGCTTGTCGCCCACTTCCGCCGCGCTCATCTCCGGCTGCAGATCGTAGGTGGCCACCTTGGGCGAGGGCGCCATGTAGCGGTCTTCGCCCTCTTCGGGCTCTTCCTTGCCGCCGTTGAGGAAGAAGGTGACATGCGGATATTTCTCGGTCTCGGCAAGGCGGAACTGCCTGAGCCCCTTCTGCGCCACCCAGCTTCCCAGCGTGTTGACGATGTCGCGCGGCGGGAAAACCGTGGTCATATGCGCGTTGTGCCGGGTCGAATATTCGACCATCCCGAGCAGGCCCGAAAGCTTGGGCCGCGTGCCCACATCAAATTCGGAAAACCCGGGCTCGCCGATGGCGCGCAGGATCTCGCGCGCCCGGTCGGCGCGGAAGTTGATGCAGAACACGCCGTCCTTGTCATGAATGCCGGTGTGGCCGCCGATCACGGTCGGCTGGATGAACTCGTCGGTCTCGCCGCGCTCGTAGGCCTTGGCCACTGCCGCATCGACCGATTTCGCGGTCTCGCCCATCGCCTTGACCATCGCGTCATAGGCGCGTTGCACCCGCTCCCAGCGGTTGTCGCGGTCCATCGCGTAGTAACGCCCGATCACCGTGACCACCTCGGCGCCCTTCGGCAGATCGGCCTGGAACTTGGCCAGCGTCTCGCGCGCCGATTGCGGCGGCACGTCGCGCCCGTCGGTCAGCGCGTGGATCTTCACAGGTACGCCCGCCGCGGTGATCGCCTTGGCCGCCGCGACGATGTGGTCCTGGTGCGCATGCACGCCGCCGGGGCTCGTGAGGCCGAACAGATGCGCGTCGCCTCCCGCTTTCTTGACGTCGGCGATGAACTGGACGAGCGCCTCCTGCGTCGGAAAATCGCCGTCCTCGATCGAAAGGTCGATCTGCCCGAGGTCCATCGCCACGACCCGGCCGGCGCCGATATTGGTGTGGCCGACCTCGGAATTGCCCATCTGCCCGTCGGGCAGCCCGACGGCGCGGCCATCGGTCTTGAGCGTCGCATGCGGGCAGGTAGCGATCAGTCTGTCGAAATTCGGTTTGTTCGCGAGTTTCACGGCGTTGTTTTCGCGCTCTTCGCGAATTCCGAAACCATCGAGAATGCACAGGACGACGGGCTTGGGCGTGGACATGGGGCGTGCTCCATTTGCTGTCGGCCCCTTACTAGTCCTCTGGGCCCCCGGGAGCAATCGGTGGGGTACGGTTACGGCCATTTCCCCGGTGACACCGCCGGACAGGCATGAAAAGGTCCGCCGAAACGAAAGGACCCCCCATGACTGTCACCGAGCTCTGTAACGCCTACCTCGCCGGTCTCGACGCGGGCGATCTCGACGCGGTTCTGGCCCTGTTCGCGCCCGGGGCCGAAGTCGTCTCGCCGCTCTACGGCACGATGCCGGCGCGCGATTTCTATGCCGCGTTGTTTGCCGATACCGAGGCGTCGGACACGACCCTTCTCAACATTTTCGACAGTTCCGACAACGGCGGCGCGGTGGCGCTGCATTTCCGCTACGGCTGGACCCTCGCCGACGGCACCCCGGTTGCTTTCGAAGTGGTCGACGTGATCGAGCTGACCCGGGCGCGTGACGCTTTCGCCAAGCTCACCATCATCTACGACACCGCCCCCTTGCGCAGCGACTGGGCGACGGTCCACAACGGGTGAACGTTTACGAGGACGGCCAGATGACCCCGGAAGAGATCGCCAAACTGCCCTATCGCAAGAATGTCGGCATCATGCTCGCCAATGCGGACGGCAAGGTCTGGGTCGGACAGCGGCTCGACGCGATGCGGCTCGGCACCGGCGAGACTGCCTGGCAGATGCCGCAAGGCGGGATCGACAAGGGTGAGAAACCCAAGGCCGCCGCGCTGCGCGAGCTGGAAGAAGAGATCGGCGTCGGCCCCGATCTGGTGACCGTCGAGGCCAAGCTCTCCGACTGGGTCACCTACGATCTGCCGCACGAGGTGGTGCCGCGGATCTGGAAGGGGCGCTATCGGGGCCAGAAACAGCGCTGGTTCCTGTTGCGCTTCCACGGGCGGGACGACCAGATCACGATCGAGACCGAAACGCCTGAGTTTCGCGAATGGCGCTGGATCGCGCCGGGCGACATGCTGGAACGGATCGTGCCGTTCAAACGCGACGTCTACGCCCGCGTGCTCGAAGAATTTGGACCGAAGATATGAAGCAGATCGCATTTGCACTGGCATTTTGCGCGGCGTTAGAGCCTGTTTCGGCGCTGGCGCTCTCCTGCGCACCCTGGAGCCCCGAACAGGCCTTCG
>JAGRMP010000359.1 GCA_020441225.1 Maritimibacter sp.
GGGTCGTTGTCCAGCCTCTCACCTGCGGCCCGTCCCGGGGCAGAATTCTGCGGCCCACCACGGGTTTTCAATGACAACGCCGTGGCCTGTCGCGCGTCCAGGACCAGACCTCCGTGCCCCGCCACGAACGCGTGAGGCGCATTCTGTGGCCCACCGCGCGTTTCTGGGCCACCCGCTGCGCGCAGTGGTGCCGAATTCCGCGCGTGTTTCCCCGGCAAGATCCTTGCGCAGCGTCGCCTTCGTACGCACATCGCACCGCGCAGCCCCAGAGCTGGCGAAGACAGCCTTGCCGTTCACCCCCGCCCCGCATCCTGCCGGGAGGCCGGGTGCCGCGTTACGGCCTGCCCCCATGCGCCGCGTCTGGGGTGCCGAAATCCGCCACCGGCCGCTTCGAACATATTCCCTGTTTCCCGGCCCCATGCTATCCTCGCCCCCGTACCGTAGCGGAGCTTTGATGCTTGTTGCCTGAACCACCGGGGGCCTCGCGCTCCCCCCAGCCTGCGCCCGGGACAACGTCCCCGGTGTCACCAACGTGGTTCACACGAGAGTACAGTCTTGACCCAACCTATTGATCTGAAAGACCTCAGCCTCAAAGCGCTGGGCTGGTCCGCAGAGTTTCTGCGCCAGCTGGATATCGACGAAATCGGCCGCGTAGTGCCGCGCCGCATCATAGCCGTTCACCGTGACCGGCTCGATGCGCTCGGCGAGGCCGGCCCGGCCCCCCTGACCCTGCCGCCCGGGATGAGTGCGGGCGAAGTTGCCGTCGGCGACTGGGTGGTCAGCGACCCCGACGAGGCGCGCGTCGGGCGCGTATTGGAGCGGCGTTCGCTCCTGCATCGCAAGGCAGCCGGGCACCGCGCCCAGGACCAGCTCATCGCCGCCAATGTCGACACGCTGTTCGTCACCACCTCGATGAACGCCGATTTCAACGTCGCCCGGCTCGAACGCTACATCGCGCTTGCCCATGCGGGCGATGTCGTGCCGGTGATCGTGATGACCAAGTCCGACCTCTGCGACGACCCCGAACCCTACGAAGATACGCTCCGCAGGGCCCTGCCCCGCGTGCCCGTGGTGCGGCTGGACGCGCGCGACCCCTCTGCCGCCCATGCCCTCGCCGACTGGTGCGGGCCGGGCCAGACGGTGGCCTTCGTGGGCTCTTCCGGGGTCGGGAAATCGACGCTCACAAGCGCACTTACCGGGGATGCCATTGCCACCCAGGGGATCCGGGAAGACGACGCCAAGGGCCGCCACACCACCACCGCGCGCGAGTTTCACCGGTTGGCGGGCGGCGGTTGGGTGATCGACACGCCGGGCATGCGCGAGCTGCAGCTCGCCGGTGCGGCAGAGGGGATCGACGAGGTCTTTGCCGACATCGTCGAGCTCGCCACGAGCTGCAAGTTCAACGATTGCGCCCATGAGACCGAGCCGGGCTGTGCGGTGAAGGCGGCGATCGCGGCCGGCGCGCTCGAGGCCGACCGGCTCGCGCGTTGGCAGAAGCTCCGGCGCGAGGACGCGTACAATGCCGAAAGCCTTGCCGAGGCCCATGCGCGCAGCCGGAAGTTCGGCAAGATGATCAAGACGATCGTTCACGACCAGCACAAACGCCGCGAGCGCGACAGCTAGGCCCGAACCTCGGTGACAAAAAGGGGAGCGCGGTCGCCCGCGCCCCCGATTACTGTCCCGCGGATCGGCCGACTTTGCGGGGGGGGCGAACTACCAGTCGACCGGGTCGACCCCGTCGCCCGGGTTGGCGACCTGCTCGGCCGCCCCCGCGCCGGTCGCCGGCGGCTGATCGATGGCGCGTTCACCCGGTTTCCAGTTCTCGGGCATCGCTACCTTGTATTCGGCGGCCTGCGGCGCGACCGCGAGCCGCTGGCTCCCGCAGGCCTTGGCGACCGATCATCCAACGGCGGGGCGTGGCCCGGTGCAGGGCGACAATCTCGAATTCGAACGGTTGCTCCTGCTCGAACGCGGACGCTTCCCGCAGTGGCATGCGCTCGCTGCCGTTCCAGAGAGCGGCGCGGTGCGGGACGAAAGTTTCCCGGCCGCCTCGCTCGCGGCGCTCGTCGCCATGGTCGCCGAGGGGCTCGCGACGACGCTTCTCCCGCGGCTGGTGATCGACCCGGGCGTGGTGCGCGGGCAGACGATGACGCTCACACCGCGCGAAGGGGCCTGGCCGTCCGAGGTGATCCCGGCCTGGCGCACGGCCTCGGTGCGGGCGGCGAAGTTCGAGGCGCACACGGCGCTGCTGCGGGCGGAACAGGCGCAGATGGCGGTATGAGTATGCAGCTGGAGAGCATATTTTTATAAAGAAAACAGTGCATTGGAACGAGCAAAGGAATCCGGAAATCCGGATTTCTGGATTCGCGTTAACGGCTCCGATAGCCCCGATCGCCGATCCGAAACGCCGGATCGGGGCGATGGCGCCAGCGCCTGCGCCCTGGCTCTTGTGGCGGTCCGGAGGTTTTCCGTTCAAAGCCCGGAGCGGCGGTGGACGCGCCCGGGGTCAAGCTCTAGATTTGCCGGGTAATCCACGGGGGAAGCCATGTCCGACACCGGCGACACAGCCTACCAGGTGCTCGCGCGCAAATACCGGCCCGAGACCTTTGCCGATCTCGTCGGCCAGGATGCGATGGTGCGCACGTTGAAAAACGCCTTCGCGGCCGACCGCATCGCCCAGGCCTTCATCATGACCGGCATCCGCGGGGTCGGGAAGACCACCACCGCGCGGATCATCGCCAAGGGGCTCAACTGCGTCGGGCCGGATGGGACCGGCGGCCCCACCGTCGAGCCCTGCGGGCAGTGCGGGCCTTGCCAGCGAATAATGGAAGGCCGGTTTATGGACGTCCTTGAGATGGATGCTGCCAGTAACACCGGCGTGGATTACATCCGCGATCTCAATCAAATGGCAACCACGCGACCGTCGGAAGGGCGCTTCAAGGTTTTCATTATCGACGAAGTTCATATGCTCTCGACAAACGCTTTCAATGCCTTGTTGAAGACGCTTGAGGAACCACGGCCGCATACCAAGTTCATTTTGGCCACCACCGAGATCCGCAAGGTTCCGGTCACGGTCCTGAGCCGCTGCCAGCGCTTCGATCTGCGCCGGATCGAGCCCGAGGACATGATCGCGATGCTGCGGCGGATCGCGGACGCCGAAAAGGCCGAGATCGCCGACGATGCGCTGGCGCTGATCACCCGGGCGGCCGAAGGCTCGGCACGGGATGCGCAATCGCTGCTCGACCAGGCGATCAGCCACGGCGCGGGCGAGACCACCGCGGTCCAGGTGCGGGCGATGCTGGGGCTCGCCGACCGAGGGCGGGTGCTGGATCTGTTCGACCTGATCATGAAGGGCGAGGCGGGGGGCGCGCTCGACGAGCTGGGGCGGCAATATGCCGACGGGGCCGATCCGATGGCGGTGCTGCGCGATCTCGCCGAGGTCACCCACTGGATCAGCGTCATAAAGATCACCCCCGAGGCGGCCGACGACCCGACCGTGAGCCCGGACGAAAAATCGCGCGGTCAGGCGATGGCCGGGACCCTGCCGGTGCGGGTCTTGAGCCGGATGTGGCAGATGCTGCTCAAGGCGCTCGAAGAGGTGGCTCAGGCCCCCAACGCGATGATGGCGGCGGAGATGGCGG
>JAGRMP010000034.1 GCA_020441225.1 Maritimibacter sp.
TTCACCGAAGTCGGCTATGTCGGGCGCGACGTGGAGCAGATCATCCGCGATCTGGCCGACAGCGCCATCGCCCAGACCCGCGAGCGGATGCGCGAGGAGGTGCGGGCCAGGGCGCAGCTTCTGGCCGAAGACCGGGTGATTTCCGCCATCGCCGGTGAGGACGCTCGCGAAGGCACGCGCGAGATGTTCCGCAAGAAGCTGAAGTCGGGCGAGCTTGACGACACGGTGATCGAGCTTGAGATCGCAGACAGCAGCAACCCCATGCCGATGTTCGAGATCCCCGGCCAGCCCGGCGGCAACATGGGGATGATGAACCTGGGCGACATCTTCGGCAAGGCCTTCGGCGGGCGCAAGGTACGCCGCAAGATGACCGTGGCCGACAGCTATGGCGTGCTGATCGGCGAGGAGGCGGACAAGTTGCTGGACGACGAGGCGGTGACGCGCGCGGCGCTGGAATCGGTCGAACAGAACGGCATCGTGTTTCTCGACGAGATCGACAAGGTCTGCGCCCGCTCGGACACCCGCGGCGCCGATGTCAGCCGCGAGGGCGTGCAGCGCGACCTGCTGCCGCTGATCGAGGGCACCACGGTCAGCACCAAGCACGGCCCGGTGAAGACCGACCACATCCTGTTCATCGCGAGCGGCGCCTTCCACATCGCCAAGCCCTCGGATCTCTTGCCCGAGTTGCAGGGGCGCCTGCCGATCCGGGTCGAGCTGAGGGCCCTGACGGAGGCGGATTTCGTGCGCATCCTGACCGAGACGGACAACGCGTTGACCCTGCAATACACCGCGCTGATGGGCACCGAGAACGTCACCGTCAGCTTCACCGAGGATGGCATCGCGGCGCTGGCCAAGATCGCCGCCGACGTCAACCAGTCGGTCGAGAACATCGGCGCGCGGCGGCTCTACACGGTCATGGAGCGGGTTTTCGAGGAGCTGTCCTTCACCGCGCCCGACCGCTCGGGCGAGGCGGTCACCGTCGACGCCGCCTTCGTCGAGGCCAATCTCGGCGCGCTGACCCGCTCGGCCGATGTCAGCCGCTACGTGCTCTGACCGCGCTAGGTCTTCGCGCCGAGATTGCTGACCGCGTTGCGCGCCAGTTGCACGGCGCGGTCCAGCAGGGCGAAGAAGACGTCGATGGCAAAGCCGAACATGAAGGCGATGGTCAGCAGGCCGAGCGAGACGCTGTCGGTCACCTCCAGCGTCGCGCTGGCGTCCGGCGCCCAGAACCAGCCCACGATGACCCCGGCGAAGGCGCCGAGGAACATCCGCAGGAACACCGTCGCCGGCTTGGGGTCGGGCACGATCGGGTTCAGGAAGGACCGCATGGTGAACAGGATCGCCCCCAGTGCCCCGTAGATACCCGGAAGCATCCAGCGGCCCAGCACGTCGAGGCTCTGGCGCAGGCGGCGGGGGTAGAGAGCGAAGAACTCGGGCTCGTTGGCGAGCACGAAATTCACCTGGTCGAGGTTCATCAGGCAACGGAAATCGGTGAGCAGCTGGTTCTTGTAGCCGGTCAGGTAGACCAGGAAATCGCCCGGCCCCTCGTAGTGGCGCGATCCGGCCGCCGCCAGGGCGCGGAAGGTTTCGCGGCAGTCTCGACCTGCTTGGGGTTGCCCATTGGACGCCGGGGCCGCGGGCGGGGCCGGCGCTGCCGGAATTGCCTCGGCGGGCGGGTCGCCCGGTGCGGCCGGATCGACCTCGGGATCACCTTGGACGGCCGCAGGCGCTGCGGCGGTGCCCTCCGGCGCAGGCACCGGTCGGGACGCGGGCGGCGGGCTGTAGTAGCCGTAGCTGCCGGCGGGTGGCGGGGTGCGGAAATAGGACCGCAAGTTGGCGAATCCGGTCTTCAGCGGATTGAACTCCAGCATCGCGGCGGTGTAGCGCGCGCGCAGGTCCTCGTTGCGCGAGGTGAAGGCCTCGATCTGGGTCAGTTCCTGGTAGAGCTGGCTCTTGACGCTTTCATAGTCATAGTCGGGCGCGCCCCGCGCCTCCTCCATCCAGGTGAAGAGGACCTTCTGCACCAGCGCCGATTGCAGATCCTTGCCGGCCTCGTTGAACTCGTTCAGAAGCTGGGTGCTGCGCTTGTTCCAGATGGTGAAATGCGCGCAGGCGAGGATCAGCGCGAAGGCCAGGACCACGAAGAACGCCTTGAACGCCCGCTGCAGGATCGTGGGACCGCCGGCCGCCGAGGGATCGAACGGATCCCAGTCGAAGAGATCGACGACCGTGACCGGCTCGATCGCCCGCGCCGCCCGGGTCACCTCGGATTGAAGCTCGATCGCCTCGGGATCGTCCCAGCCGAGATCGGTCTTTCCCGCGGCCCGGCCGATGGCGATGAACAGCGCATCGTCTGCCAGCAACCCCGCCTGCTGCCCGTAGCGGGCAATCAGCTTGGCATTGGCAATGATCTGCGCGAGGTCCTTGTCGACCACGGTCATGACCTGTCCCATCGGTCAGCCCAGCGTGCCCCAGACCCACCCCGTCTCGGGGCTGTAGCACTGGCAGGTGGCACCCACTGGCCCCGGCGTTTCGGCCCAGCACCAGAAGGTGGGCGCGAAACAGATCGTCCCCGGCGTGTGCGGCGGAACCTGGGCCTGGGCAGGAGGGGCCAGAGCGAGCGCGGTCAGAAGGACCGCCGCGATGGAAAAGCATTGTCCGAAAGTCATTTCACACCCCGCAGAATATACGCGTTAAGGTAGATTAACACGGATGCGGGGGAAAAAATACGCGCGTCTTCAATCCGCTATCGGTGCACTCCCGGCGGGAGTGCGGATCCGGCAAGCGCAGGGAGCGGGTACGGGCAACCGGGCACTTGCCGCCGACTGTCAGCGGGACGGGTCCTAGCTCCCCTTGCGCAGATAGACGTAGTAGGCGCCGGTGCCGCCATGCGAGGTATGGGCCTCGGTGATCTGCAGCACCGCCTGGGCCAGGGGCGGTGTCGTCAGCCAGTGCGGGACCTGGTGTTTCAGCACCCCGCGCGGCCTCGGGATCGGATCGTCGGTCGGGCCGCCCCTGCCCTTGCCGGTGATGACCAGCACCAGCCGCTTGCCCTGCGCCTGGGCGGAGAGGATGAACCGGTTCAGCGCGCCATGGGCCCGGTCGAGCGTCATGCCGTGCAGATCGACCCGGCCCTCGGGCACCATCTTGCCGCGCTTCATGCGCCCGAAGGCCTTGCGATCCATCTGCAGCGGCGCCGCCTTCAATCGGTCGGGCAGCGCCGGCGCGAGGTCGAACGCAACCGGCCGGGGCCGCGCCGGCGACGCGGGACGATAGCTGGCGGCACTGGGCATCGCCGGCTTGACCGGGGTCGGTTTCGGCATCGGCCGCGGCGCGGGGCTGGTCTCGGGATGCAGGCGGTCGGTGCGGTCGGCGACGCTGCGCCACAGCGCGATCTCGTCCGGGGTCAGGCGCCGGCGGCTCACCGCCGCGCCCCTCGGTTCAGGGCCGCCGCAAACGGGACAACCGGCCCGAAAATGCCCCTCATGCGTCGGTGGAGACGAGCAGCCAGTTGGGATCGTCCGACCCCATGGTCCGGGCGAAGACCCAGGTGTCCTTCTGCCGCTTGACGGCGGTCGGGCTGCCCTCGATGACCTTCCCGTCCTTGTCGCGCACCACCGAGGTCAACTCGCCGACGAAGCGCATGGTGATCTCGGCGCGGTTGGTGTCCTTGTCGAAATCCACGTCCTGCAACGAGGTCTCGCGCACGCCGACGAACTCGGACTCGATCTTCAGACCCTGATCCTCGCGCGCCGCGACCACGTCGACGAAGGTCTCGAAGACCTCCTCGGAGAGGAACGGCTTGATCTTGTCCAGCTCGCCGCGCTCGAAGCCCATCACGATC
>JAGRMP010000360.1:0-1503 GCA_020441225.1 Maritimibacter sp.
GATCTCGTCGAGCAGCACCATGCGGATGCCCTCATCGCGGATCAGCTCTTTCGACTTCTCCCAGGCCGCTCCGGCCATCTCGATGTCGCGGGTCTTGTCCTGGGTCTCCCATGTGAAGCCCTCGCCCATGGTGTGAAAGGCGCAGATGTCGCCGAACCGGCTTTCGATCAGGTCGCGCTCGCCGGTCTTCATGCCGCCCTTGATGTACTGGACGACCGCGCAGGGCATCCCGTGCGCAATGGCGCGGAAGATCATCCCGAAAGCGGCCGACGACTTGCCCTTGCCCTTGCCGGTATGGACGATGATCAGCCCCTTCTCATCCGTCTTGGTCGACATGATCTTGTCGCGCGCGGCCTTCTTCTTGGCCATCTTCTGGGCGTGGCGGTCGGGGTCGGTCTTGGCGTCGTCGGACATGTCCGGGCTCCTTGCTGGCGGGGCAGGCGGGTGATCCTAACGGGCCCGAGGCAGAGCGCAACCCAGGCGAAGGCCCGCAAAGAAAAAGGGCGACCCGATGGCCGCCCCCGTTCTCGCTTTCACTGGTAAACCTTACTCGGCGGGCACCGCCTCGGCCCTGGCGTCCTTCACCCGGGCGAAGTGCTGGCTGTTGAGCCGGACCAGGAGCCAGATCATGGCGAACTGGAACAGGATCGCGACGGCCGATTCGGTCCAGTAGATCGCGTCGTACTTGGCGATGATGCCGGCAGCGACGAGGCCCTTGTTGATGAAGAAGTGCAACATGACCGAGATCGCGACGCCGGGGCAGACCAGGGCGTAGGAGCCGGGGCTCAGCTTGTCGCCGAGGACGAAGTCCTTGAAGTAGCCCTGGCGGCCGAGGATCAGCAGACCCAGGAACAGGAACATGAACTGGATCGACAGGAGCCGCGACAGGAACACCATGGTCTCGCCGGCGGTCGAGTGCACTTCGAAGGTCATGTGCAGCCCGTGGCTCTGGCGCAGCGCCATGATGCCCAGCGTGGTCATGATCGGGATGATGATCATCAACGTCGGCGCGGCTTCCTTGGCGGTGCCGTAATGCAGCATCGAGTTGAAGGCGGTGATCACGACAACCACGCCGTAGACGAAGGACACGGTGCCGAAGAAGGTCGACAGCATGACCGCGGCCGAGACCACGAAAGGCGTGGACGACATGGCCGCAGGGGCCGAGAGGCCGACGGCGACCATGGCGAGCGCGAAGGTCGGCAGCATCTGCGCGAAGGAGTTATGCGCGGTCACGTCGAACACGCCGCCCTTGGTCAGCACCCGGCCGAGGAAATCGCCGATCGTCCACAGCGCAAAGGCGCCGATGGCGAGGAAGGCGGCCAGCGCGACGGGGAACAGGTACTCGACGACGGTCCACAGCCCCGGCACGAAGACCAGGCCGACGATGAACAGGGCGTTCACCGACATCGCCAGCGCCAGCGGGTAGGCGAGCAGCGTGGTTTCGGCGTTGGAGTTGCGCAGGACGGTGTAGGCCTCGGTCTTCTTGAAGGCGTTGAAGGCCGA
>JAGRMP010000360.1:1573-1975 GCA_020441225.1 Maritimibacter sp.
GCCATCGCCACGACGACGGCAATCTGCGCCGGCAGGCCGGCAGTCGGGAAGAACGCGGCAATGTCCTCGAAGATCGGCACCGGGCGGTCCTTATGCGGCACCCAGAACATCAGGTACATGAAGAAGGTGACGGCAAGGCCGCCGGCCCCGACCGAGGCCAGGAAGTAGAGCGGGGAGTATTTCTCCGCGGCGGGGGTGGTTTTCATTGGATTGCTCCGTAATAACATATTCATCGTTGTGAATGTAACTATCGGCCCGAACCCGATGCGTAACTGTGGCAGGGTGACGCAGAAATCTCGTTCACCCTTTGTTAACCCTGTTATCGTTCGATAAGCCAATGATACGCCCTGTCTTTTTCCGCACCCTCCCCGTCTTCTTCCTGCCCGCGCTGCTGGCGGCCTG
>JAGRMP010000361.1:0-4335 GCA_020441225.1 Maritimibacter sp.
ATGGCCGCCAGCGTGGTTCTGACCACCGGCGCCGCCTATGCCGAGACCGAGCTGCCCTTCGCGCTCGACTGGAAATTCGAAGGCCCCTCGGCCCCCTATTTCGTCGCCATCGACAAGGGCTATTTCGGTGAGGCCGATCTGTCGGTCGAGATCGCCGAGGGCGCGGGTTCGCTCGACGCGATCCCGAAAGTGGCGACCGGCGCCTACCCGGTCGGGTTCGCCGACATCAACTCGCTGGTGCGCTTCCTCGACCAGAACCCGGGCGCGCCGGTGACGGCTGTGATGATGATCTACGACAAGCCGCCGTTCGCCGTGATCGGCCGCGCCTCGCTCGGCATCACCGACGATCCCAAGTCGCTCGAAGGCAAGGTGCTGGGCGCGCCGCCGCCGGACGGGGCCTGGGCACAATTCCCGATCTTCGCCGCCGAAAACGGCCTCGACATGGAGACGATCACGGTGGAACCGGTCGGCTTCCCGACCCGCGAGCCGATGCTGGCCGAGGGCAACGTCGCCTCGATCACCGGGTTCAGCTTCACCTCCTATCTCAACGCCGCCCGTCTCGGCGTGCCTGAGGACGATCTGGTGACGCTGCTCATGGCCGACTACGGCGTCGATCTCTACGGCAACGCGATCATCGTCAACACCGACTACGCCGCCGAGAACCCGGACGTCATCAAGGGCTTCCTCGCCGCCGTCGCCAAGGGCTGGACCGACGCCATCGCCGATCCGGCGGGCGCGGTCGCTTCGCTCCTCGAACGCAACGTCGCCGCCGATGCCGATCTCGAAACCCGCCGCCTCCAACTCGCCATCGACGCTAATGTCGACACCGACTGGGTGGCCGCGAACGGTTTCGGCGTGATCGACCCGGCGCGGATGGCGAGCGCGCTGGAGCAGACCGCGCTCACCTACGAATTCGCCAACGCGCCCGACGCCGCGCTCTACTTCACCGACGCCTACCTGCCGGAGGGCGGCTTCGCGCTGAAGTAATGCGGCCTTGAGGCAAACGACCGGCGCGCGCGGGGGCATCCCTCGCGCGCGCCCCAAGACTAAGGGCGAGGACGAGGCCGCGATGTATCCGATGATCAAGATCGAGGGCGTGCGCCACGCCTACCAGACCGCCGCCGGGCCGCTGCCGGTGCTGAACGGGCTGGAACTGGAGCTCGACGAGGGCGGTTTCGTCGCCGTCGTGGGCCCCTCGGGCTGCGGCAAATCCACGCTGACCAAGCTGGTCTCGGGGCTACTCAAGCCCGACGAAGGCCGGGTGATGCTGCACGGCGAGGTGGTCAACAAGCCGCGCTCGACGGTGGGCATGGCGTTCCAGAACCCGGTGCTGCTCGAATGGCGCTCGATCCTCGCCAACGTGATGCTGCCGCTCGAGATCGTGCCCAACAAGCTCTCGAAATCCGAGAAGGAGGACCGCGCGCGGCATCTCCTCTCGCTGGTCGGCCTGACAGGCTTCGAAGACAAGCGCCCTTCCGAGCTCTCTGGCGGCATGCGCCAGCGCGCCTCGCTCTGCCGCGCGCTCGTGCACAAGCCCGAGGTGCTGATCCTCGACGAACCTTTCGGCGCGCTCGACGCCTTCACCCGCGAGGACCTGTGGCAGACGATGCACAAGGTGAAGGAAAACGAGCCCTTCACCGGCGTGCTCATCACCCATGACCTGCGCGAGGCGATCTTTCTCGCCGACCAGGTGGTGGTGCTGTCCGGCCGCCCTGCCCGCACCCAGTTCGTGCTCGACGTGCCCAACACGGGGCCCCGCGACCTCGACCATCTCTACACGCCCGAAGCGGCCGAGATGCTCGCGGTCCTGCGCCACCAGATCGAGGTCGCCCAGGGCCGCGCCCCGGCAGAGGAGGTCGCGCAATGAACCCCAAGGTGCAAAAGGTCGTCGTGCCGCTCATCGCGATTGTCGTGTTCCTCGTGCTGTGGGAGGCCATTGTCTGGCTTGCGGGCTGGCCCAATTACAAGATGGCCTCGCCCTCGGATCTCGGCCCCGCCTTCGCCAAGCATTGGCCGCTGTTCATCAAGATGGGCTGGCAGACGCTGTGGCGGACCGTGCTGGGGCTCCTGCTCGCCGTCGTCTTCGGCACCGGGCTCGGCATGATCATGGGCTTTTCCCGGGTCATGCGCGATGCGCTCTACCCGCTGCTCGTGGGCTTCAACGCCATCCCCAAGGCGACCGTGGTGCCCATCGTCGCGCTGATGTTCGTCGGCGCGCATGATTTCAACACCGTGCTCATCGCCTTCATGATCTCGTTCTTCCCGATCGCCGTCTCGGTCTCGATCGGGCTCTCGACGCTGGAGCCCGAATACCGCGACATCCTGCGCTCGCTCGGGGCCTCGCAATCGACGATCTTCTGGAAGATCGCGCTGCCCAAGACGCTGCCGGAGTTTTTCGGCGCGCTGAAGGTGGCGGTGACGCTGGCCTTCATCGGCACCAACCTGATGGAGATCGTCTCGCCCCACGGCCGCGGCCTCGGCGCGCTGTTCGACTCAGGCAAGACCAACTCGGATTATCCGCTGATGTTCGCCGTGCTCATCGCCCTCGCGGCGCTGGGGATCGTGCTCTACTGCATCGTCGTCGCGCTCGAAAAGACCTTCGCCGGCTGGGCCGAACGCAGCCCCGGGTGAGCCCGGGCGAAGGCATTTCGAAACGCCTTCCACGCGGTTTCGAAACCGCGTTTCGCCCGGCCCCGAAGCATCGCATCGCGCGCGGGCGTGCGCTCGGCCGTCGTCCCGTCCATCCGCACCTGCCCGAGGTCGCCGCAGCCCGGCCGGAGGTCTCGGCGCGGGAAATCCACACCGGGATCGTCGGGGCGGCCTCGCTGCCCTGCACCGCCGCGGGCGCGGCCGCAAGCGACCCGGGCCCCGTTCCGAGGTCGACAAACGGCCCGTACCGGCCCAGGTATTGAGGGCGCAGGTTCTGAGGAGGAGATCCCATGTTCAAGACCGCACTCGTATCCGTCGACGTCGCCCAACCCGGTGAGACCCGCAAGCTGCTCGCGGCCGCCAAGGCGTTGACGGCCGCCTGGGAATGCGACTTTCACGTCATTACCGTGGTCCCGGATTTCGGCCGGACCGTCGTCGGCGATATCCTCGACAAGCGGTTCGAGGACCGGAGCCACGACGCCGCCGAGATTGAGCTCAGGAACGCCGTCTTCGCCGCCGGGATCGACGCCAGGACCCATGTGGCCTCGGGCAAGGTCTATGACCGGGTCATCCAGATGGCCGACACGATCGGGGCGGAGCTGATCCTGATCGGCGCCCACAGCCCCGAGCTCAAGGACTACCTGCTCGGCTCCAACGCGGCGCGCATCGTGCGCCATTCGCCCAAGTCGGTACTGGTGCTCAGAACCTGACCCGCGGGCGCGGCGCCTCCCGATCTCTCGCGAAACCCTGCTCTGGCCGGCGCGCGTACCCCGGCGCCGGGGGCTTGCTTTGCCGACCCGGGCGCGCCAAGACCCCTCTTGCACCAGGGCGCGAAACAATGTCAGGGTTTGCACGCGGATTGCCGCCGAGCTCGGCGCCAATCCAGCGGCAACTCGGTCCAAACGCGGGTAAACGCCCAATTTTGGCCACATTTCTGCCACCAATTCGCCCAAGTCTCACCGAACCATCACCATAATGCGACCCGCATGGAGGGGAGCGGATCCGATGACCGGAACCGCTGGGAGTGACGGGCGCAGGGAGTAAGATTATGGGGCAATATTCCGACCCGCGCGATACCAAGAAGCCGGACCCGCGCCCGGCACATGAGGCAACGACGGAGCGCAAGGACCCGCCGAAACCGGTGATCCGCGAAATCTATTCCGACTGGGCCATGCTCTGAGCCGATCCCGGCGGCGCACGACCGCGCTCCGGTGACCGACTGGTTCCGGCCGCCCGCCGAGGCGTTCGGCGCCACCCGGAGAGCCGCACCGAGCACAGCGCAACAGACACGCGCGCTTGCCTCGCGTCCGGTTCCCGGGTGAACGATGCGTGCCGGCCGGCGGCGTCATCGCCCCGGCGCGGCCCGCGCCCCCGCGCGGACCGGCACTGCGCTGACCGTCGAGCTGACCCGCGCGCCGCGCCTGGACCGCCGCGCCTGGACCGCCGCGCCTGGCCGCGACAGGCCCGTTTGCACGGCGCCGCCACGCCGCTATGCTCGCCCCATGGCGACACCGCTCACGACCATTCGCAACCTCGGACCGGCCAGCGCCGCAAGCTACGCGCGTGCCGGGATCGACAGTGCCGAGGCCCTGCGCGCGCTGGGACCGGACGCGGCCTATGCCCGGCTGCTCGCGAGCGGTGAGCGGCCGCATTTCATCGGCTATTACGCGATGGTGATGGGGCTCA
>JAGRMP010000361.1:4352-4854 GCA_020441225.1 Maritimibacter sp.
GCCGGGGCGCGGAAAAGGCGGCGCTCCGGGCGCGGTTCGACGCGCTGGTCGCGGCCCAGGCGGCCGCCGGCGTACCCGAAGCGCAGGATCCGGCGTTCGAACGGATTCTCGACGAGATCGGCCTGCGGCCCTCGCGCCCGACCGGCGGCTGAGCGCCCGGCCCCTGAAAACAAAAAAGGGCCGCCCGGCAGGACGGCCCTTGCATGTTTTTCGTCAGCGGCGGATCAGCCGGTGATCTCCATGCCGGCGAAGAAATAGGCGATCTCCTCGGCGGCAGTTTCCGGTGCGTCGGAGCCGTGGACCGAGTTTTCGCCCTTCGACAGCGCGAATTCCTTGCGGATGGTGCCGTCGGCGGCCTCGGCCGGGTCGGTCGCGCCCATGACTTCGCGGTATTTCGCGATCGCGTCTTCGCCTTCCAGCACCTGCACGACCACCGGCTCGGAGATCATGAACTCGACCAGCTCGCCGAAGAACGGACGTTCGCGGTGCACGCCGTAGAAGG
>JAGRMP010000362.1 GCA_020441225.1 Maritimibacter sp.
GCCTCGGTCTGGTCGTGGGTGACGTAGACGGTGGTGATCCCGAGCTCGTGGGCGAGGCGGGTGATCTCGAACTGCATGTGTTCGCGCAGCTGCTTATCGAGCGCGCCGAGCGGTTCGTCCATCAGGACGAGCTCGGGTTCGAACACCAGCGCCCGGGCGAGGGCGATCCGCTGTTGCTGGCCGCCCGAAAGCTGGGCCGGGCGCCGCGAGCCGAAGGCGCCCATCTGCACCATGTCGAGTGCGCGCTTGACCTTGGCCTCGCGGGTGGCCTTGTCGAGTTTGCGCACTTCCAGCGGGAAGGCGAGGTTTTCCGCTACGGTCATGTGCGGAAACAGCGCGTAGTTCTGAAAAACCATGCCGATTCCGCGTTTGTGGGGGGGGATGTTGTTGATCGAATGCCCCCCGAGGCGGATGTCACCATGGGTCGCGGTCTCGAAGCCCGCAAGCATCATGAGGCAGGTCGTCTTGCCCGAGCCCGACGGCCCCAGCATGGTCAGAAATTCGCCCTTGGGCATCGCGAGATTGAGGTCTTTGACGACGAGCGTTTCACCGTCATAGCTTTTCTGCACGCGTTCGAACTCAACGAAGTGGTCGTTGTCGGTCAAGCGTTTGTCTCCCTGTCGGGTCGTTCTTTTCGCTTCGTCCGCATGTGCCCCGCCCGAACGGGGGTGCGACTCTTGCAATGAACGTCCTCGTTTTCACCGTTTCCGTCACGCCCGGTGTCGGAACCTTGCCAGTAACGTATCGTCCTTTGAGACGATTGCATCAATTATTTGCGACAGTGCTGGTAGAATGGGCGACATGGCAGGACGCCGGCGCCCCGGCGCCGCCGCGGGCCGGAAGCGGGATGCGGCGAGAAACCCTTGGAAATCCAGCACGAAAGCGCGGGCGGAAGCCGGCGGTCTGCGGTCGCGGAACAGGTCGGCGAAAGGCGAGACTTCCGTGGCATCCCCTGGCCCGACGCATCGACGCGGGCCACGCGAGCGTCCGCGCGCGCACATCGCGGCCGATCCCGAGGCAAGGCCCGATGTCGTCACGCAATGCGGTTTTGGGAAGGTCCCATTGGAGCGGGCGATGAGATGCATAAAACTAATATTAACAGTATGATGATGAAACAGGACGGAAATTGTCCAACATTTGTCCAACATTGTGCGAGCGAAATACCGCTCACCTATGTTCTGTCTTGGAACAATCGTCGCGTCGTAAGGGGAGCTTCGCGGCCCACATTCGCGGCGTGACCAAGTCGGCTGTGCCGCTTCAGTTTTCATTCGGTTACCTGGAGCAGAAACCCAGCATGAGCCGGGAACAACGGAATGCGCTGCAGGCAAAGATGCGGGAACGCTACGCCGTCCACTATACCGAACTCGGCGGCCTGCAACCCGGTGCGGAAGACGCGGTCCCAGAGGAGGAGCGGGGGGCCTCACCAGACAATGGGACAGAAGCACCCAAGGACCCGTGCCCCGAGGCCAATTCGAGCGCCGACGACACGGACGCCGGGCCGGAACTCTGAAACAATTTGTGATTACCTATTCATATCAAACCATTGCGGTCCAGGCGCGCGCATAGCTGAGCATACCGCACGGTGACACCAACGGCCCGATTTGCTTCCTTTGATGCGGAGCAAGATCGGACTGGACAACTGACTCAGCACGACACCCTCGGCCGGCGCAGGCGCCGTAGGCCTCAATCCACGGGCAAGCGCGTATCGCTCCAGGACCGCGATCTCATCTGGCTTCAGAAACTCCACGAACACGGCCCGCTCCCGTCTTCGTTCCTGCTCGCCTTCGCCAAGAACACCCACCGCAGCGCGAAGCGAACCAAGGAACGGCTCACTGACCTCTTCAACGAAGACAATACCGCGCACGGCGGACCGTACCTCTCGCGACCGCCGCAACAGTTCAGGACGCTCGACAGCCGGTACAAACAGCTTGTCTACGATCTCACACCGGCGGCCGAGAAGGCGTTGAAACAAGCCGGGCTGTGGAACAGTCGCACGGCGAAGAGACCGGGGCCATGGCTCCACGGGTTCATGGTGAGCTCCATCACGGCATCGATTGAGTTGGCGACGCGAGATCGCAGAGATCTCACGTTCATTCCGAAGTCGCGCCTCCTGGAGCGCGCGGGCAAAGACCTGCGATGCCCGGTTGACATCCCCGATCCCGAGACCGGCCGCTTGTACAAGAAGGACCTGATCCCCGATGCGCTCTTCGCGCTCGAATACGACACGCCTGCCGGAAAGCGATACCGGAGCTTCCTTGTCGAAGCGGATCGCTCCACCGAACCCGCCACATCAGCGAACTTCAACCGCAAGAGCTGGCGGCGCAGTCTTGCACAATACGAACGTTATGTCGGCCAGGACCTCTACCAGAACCATCTCCGCTTGAAGTCTTCGATCCTTATCCTGAATGTCGTCACCGATCCAAAGCGGATCGTCCAGATTGGACGGATCATTGAAACCCATGCACCTTCGCTTGCCCCACGCATGTTGTTCCAGGCCTGGGAGGACTTCGGGCCGGTGTTCACGCCGCCCAAACCCAGAACCGCCCTCTTGGAGGGCGGCTGGTCTCGGGTGAATCTTCCCGAGGTGCGTATCGACAGGGCAAAGAACTAGTCCACCGTGGCAGCGAGGTCGATCGATCCTCCTCGCCGGACAGTGCGAAGAAAAGAGCTGCGAAAGAACTGGTCCGTCGGGCGTCTGTACCCGACCGGCAGCTTACCCCAACGCCCGTGCAATCGACGTTGCAGGGTTATCGAGGACCGATTGCGCCAGGGAGAGGGCTTCGAAAAGAACGATATTGCGTGGCTCATGGTCGAAGAACCGGCGCTTTCTGGGGAGCCACGCCCGGACCTCCGGGTGGAGCTCCGCCAGGGCCTCGGCTTCTGCGTACTTGTTCTGGTAGCGCCGCTCGCGCTTGATCGAGATGTCGAGCAGGTAGTTGTGCGCGGCGGTGTTGGCGATCGCGCGGATGAGCGCCTTGATCCGGGGGCCCTTGCGGAAATCTCCGTCCACCTTTTCGGTGACGAGCACGTCCGGACGAAGCGCGTTGATCCAGATCTGGGTCTGTTCGGCGGCATCCTGCGGGGACTTCCCTGCCTTTTCGGAGACCCGCCAGTCGCGGACCTTGCCGTCGACGAGTAAGACGTAGGCCACGCGCCGACGTGCTGCAACGCAAGCGAGCAACTTAGAGATCGCCATGGGCCTTGGCTTCATCCGATAATCGTTGCTTGAGCCGAGCGATCGTCGACTTTCGGTTCAAGGTGCCCGGGAAATCCCGGACGTCCTTGGGCAGGGTGCGCACACGCTTCTTCAGATCCTTGCGCGCGTCTTTCATGACGGCAGCGAACAGGCTTTCGAAGGATCGGCCGTAGATCAGTGACAGCATTACCGTCTGGCTGAGGGTGGGGAGCTTGCGGCCGGTCTCAAGCTCGGACACCGTGGACTGGTGCATCCCCAGCAAATGGGCGACATCGCCCTGGACAAAGCCCGCCTTGCGCCGTGCGGCGCGCAGGTCGAGCGCGAATTCCGTGGTCATAATTCATTTGGTTAACTGATATGTCCTAAGTATAGGAAATCCAAGACTCTTCCCCTAGCAGGCGCAACATCCCCAGTTTCGATACACCGGCAATTTCCAGGACTCACAACCCCGCGTGGTCTCGACGAGCGACCGCCGGAAAGGTGAAACCTTTCCGGAGTGCGTCGGACCACGCGGGTAGAGGTACTGGAGATCCGGGATTCTCACCCTCTCCTTCGGGGACAGGATATCGCGTTGACCCACGCCCAAGCTAGACAGCCAGCCAAGCCCCCAGACGATGCCGGCCGGTCAAAACAAGGCCACCCCATCGGGGTGGCCCAGCCTCAATACTCGTTCGCAAGCATGATCGTCAGCACGCGGTGGGTGACACCCTCATTGGCCGGGTTCTCCGACATCATCGTCAGGGTCGGATCGTATGTGTCGATTTTCCAGAACAGGGTCTCGCCGTCGACATCGACGGCGCCATAGTCATGTTCGCCCCAGGGGTCGTTGGCATCGTTGAACCTGTCGAAGGCACGTACCGCGGCAACCGCCTTGTCGACGAACGCGTCGCCTTTCACTTGCACGCCCCGGGTGATGACCACTGTGCCATTGCCGATGCCATCCCGCCGCAGCCGGTCGTTGAGGTCACGGGTCGCCGCTCGCGGGCCGTCGACGGCGCGTTTCCAGACGAAACGCGTCTCCGCCTCGCAGGCGTGACACCATTCCTGGTCGAACACTGTTTCGAGCTCCCAGAGCCCCGTTTGGGGGTTCCAGCAGGCCCAGGCGTCGCGGGCAACCCGCTCCGAGCCACAGGCGCGGCAAACCGGTACCGTGCCGATATCGCCGACGTCATCGTCTTGCAGAAGTCCCATATCGCATCTCCTTCCGATTGGGTGGCCGCCCGAGGGGATCTCGGGCGCACCCAACGGAAGGCGATGCGCGGTGAAGAACGGGTCTGGCGGAATGCTACCTGTGGCTACCGTTCTGTCTAGGCGGGGAAATATCGCCCTGAGCGATATCGCCGGGCGGCACCGCAGACCGCCTTGGGCGCCGGCGCTTGCCGGGAGACAATGTCGGGATGTCCGTTTCCCGCAATCCCGTCACCCGTCTGGGCCTCGCCTATCGCCATACAGGCGATTTTCCCTTTGGCATCCGCCTCGCGGACCGGCTGATGCATCTCTATATCATCGGCCAGACCGGGACCGGCAAATCGACCCTTCTTCTCAACATCGCGCTGCAGGATGCCCGCGCCGGGATTGGCTTCTGCCTCGTCGATCCACATGGCGATCTCGCGAGCGATCTCTCGGCGCGCCTTGATGTCCCCCACATCTGCTGGAACGTGGCCGATCCGGACAGCCCCTATGGCTACAATCCTCTGACCCATGTCTCGGCCGGGTTCCGACCGCTCATCGCCTCCGGACTGATCGATGCGTTGAAGAAACAATGGGGCGATGCCTGGGGCGCCCGCATGGAGCACCTGTTGCGCTACGCGATCCTGGCCCTCCTCGAGCAACCGAGTGCCGACATTCGAGACATTACCCGGCTCTATGTCGAAAAGGACTTCCGGTACCAGGTGGTGGCCCGGGTGACCGATCCTCAGGTCCGTGCCTTCTGGACCCAGGAATTCCCGCGGATGAACTACCAGACCGCGGTCGACGGCGTCGCCCCGATCGCCAACAAGCTCGGCGCCTTCCTCGCGAACCCGGTGCTGCGCAAGGCGATCTGCGAACCCGACGCGCCGCTCCGCTTTCGCCGGATCATGGACGAGGGCGGTATCCTGGTGGTGAATCTCGCCAAAGGCAGGCTTGGCACCGACAGCGCGAATGTTCTCGGTGGGCTGATCGTCGCAAGCCTGATGAATGCGGCGTTCTCGCGCCATAATCTGCCGGAACAGGACCGGCGCCCCTTCATGCTTTATGTCGACGAGTTCCACAGCTTCACCACGGCGGCCGTCGCCGCGATGATGTCGGAGACCCGTAAATACGGTCTCGGACTCACCCTCGCGCATCAACACATCGTTCAGACGGAGCGCGAGGTCTTCGAGGCTGTGTTGGGCAATGCCGGCAGCGTCCTGGTGTTCCGCACCGGTGCGCTGGACGCCCCGACCTTTGCTCAGCAACTGGGGACCGTCGATGTGCCTGATCTCGTGTACCAGCCGAACCACCGGGCTTTCGTCCAACTGATGGTCGATGGCCAGAGAACCCCGGCGTTCACGGCCACCACGCTGCCAACGGACCGACCGGTCGGCTGATCTGTATCGGTCCCGCCGATCGTTCCCCGCCTAGGTCGCATCGCAGCCGCCGGTACAATGGGCCTCGGACATTGTTCCATTCCCATAAAACCAAGGAGACGACCCATGACGCTCATGCTTCATGCGGGCGCGGAAGCGCTCGCCTACGACGAACTGCGGCAGTTGGAAACCCCGGCCGCAACCAGCACCCATGTGCCGATTCCGCACCACAGATTGGTGGACGTGGTCCGCCTCACGCTTGGCTTCTATGGCCATGTCGTCGAGGAAGAACACCACGGGACGACACCGGACGGGATGCGCTACTTCGGCGTCCTGTCGCTCAAGAGCAGCTGGGGGGACTACACCGACACGGTGGGCCTCAGAAACAGCCACGACAAGAGCTTCCCGATCGGGATCTCGTTCGGCTCGCGGGTGTTCGTCTGCGACAACCTCGCCTTCATCGCCGACCATGTGGTGCGCCGCAAGCACACGGCAAACGCCAAGCGCGACTTGCCGGGGCTGGTGGGCGAGCTCATCGAGCCCTTGGCGATTGAACGCGAGGCGCAGCACCGCGCGATCGCCCGGTACCGGGCGACGACGCTCAGCCAGACCGCCGTCGATCATGCGGTCCTCGAGCTCTACCGGACCGGCGTCATCAATCTCACCCGGATCGGTGCGGTGATGGACCGTTGGGAGGACCCCCCGTTCGACTGGGGTCTGAAAACCGCCTGGCGGCTCTTCAACAGCGTCACCCACGCGCTCGAGGGGCGGATCACCGAGAACCCCCGGCTCACCGGCCGGCTTCACGAAGTGATTGACGCCACCTGCGTCGCCGTTCAGGCCCCGGACAACGTGCCTCGTCTCCTGGCGCCTCCAGCATAGCGCTGACGTTCTTTCTTCAGGGCGGCCCCGATCGGGCCGCCTTTTTCGGTGTCCTGGGTCAGGCGGGGGAATATTCCGCCGCCTATCGTGATCCCTAGGCGTGGGTAGACTGATCGAATGACCAAGGACGACCATCTCGACCGCCATCTTGCCCTTTGCAAACGCATGTACCTTCGCATGCTGGCCGAGGGTTCCTGGCCGTGGAACGAGGAGGCGAATTCGCCAAAACCCGAGGATATGATAGAGTCTGAGGACGACAATCATGACATATGAAAGCTTGTTTTGGCTACATCCGGGTGTCCACCCAGAAGCAGGGAGCAGGGGTGTCACTCGAGGCACAGAAAGATGCGATCGAGGCCTTTGCTGCGCGTCAGGATCTCCAGGTGACCCGCTGGTTCGAGGAACGTCAGACGGCGGCCAAGGGGGGCGCCCGATCTTCAACCAGATGCTCACGCAACTGAAACGCGGGGCGGCTCGTGGCGTGATCATCCACAAGATCGACCGCTCGGCGCGTAACCTGCGCGACTGGGCCATGTTCAGCGAACTCCCCGATCTCGGCATCGATGTCTACGTTGCGACAGAGAGCCTCGACTTCAATTCCCGCGGCGGGCGGCTCACGGCCGACATCCAGGCTGTGATCGCCGCCGACTACATTCGCAACCTCCGCGAGGAAACCATCAAGGGCCTGAACGGCCGCCTCAAGCAGGGCTTCTACCCGTTCCCCGCCCCGATTGGTTACCTCGACAATGGCAAGGGTAAGCCAAAAACCCCTGATCCGGAAAAGGCTCCGCTCATCCGGGAGATGTTCGAGCTCTACGCCACCGGGCAGCACTCCCTGCGCTCCTTGCACATGGAGATGAACCGCCGGGGCCTGCGCAATCACGCGGGCCGGCCCCTCAGCCATTGCGGGATCGAAACGATCATCAACAACCCCTTCTACACCGGCCTCATCGTCATCAAGCGGACCGGCAAGACCTATGAAGGTGTCCACGAACCGATCGTACCAGCTGCGCTTTTCCAACATGTCCAGGACCTGAAAAGCGGGCGCGCAGGGAAGAAGGTCACCCGGCACAACCATCTCTACCGAGGTCTGTTCCGCTGCGCGCTCTGCGACGGGCCCATGACGCCCGAACTGCAGAAGGGCCGTGTCTACTACCGCTGCCAGACGCGGGCATGCCCGACCACGACGATCCGGGAAGACCGGCTTGACGCTATCATCGTCGATGCGCTGCGGCGGCTTGAGATCACACCTGATCAGGCCGAACGGATGAAAAGGTCTTGGGTCAACGACCACGGGGCGGAAGAACAGGCGTCGATGCGAACGACGCTGCGCCTCAGGATCGAAAAGGAGGAACAGCGGTTGACCCGACTCACAGACCTTTTGCTCGACAGTGTGATCGATGCGCCGGCCTATCATGAGCGAAAGCGGGAGTTGGAGCTGTCAATCGCCGCGGGCAAGGAACAACTCGCCAGGCTCCCCGATCCGGCGCAAATCGAGGCCGGGCGCATCGCGTATCTCGAACTCATGAAAAACCTTGCAGGGCTTCATATCCGTGCCACCGACGCCGAAAAACGCGAAATCGTAGAAAACGCCTTCTCGAACCGAAAAGTATCCGAAAACCGGGTTGAACTTGAGCCATCTGAGTGGCTCCGGATAGACGAGGCTGCCTGGCCCGTCCTTTGTGGTGCCCCACATCGGGACACATCTCGAACTCCGTTTCGTGAAACGTACGTCGTCGTAGAGCAAGTAGAGCAATTGAAGCGGCTCTTGGCGTTGAATTCTGGGCGAACACCAACGGCCGGCTTTCTCGTAGCTCTGCAAGAAGAGTAGAGATCCGATCAAGTTTCCGATGCGCCAGAGGAATTGCTCAATCAGGGCCAGCGAACCTTTGGTTCGACTCCGGTCCATTCCGCCACCAAACTCACAGTACATATTGATATTGCTGTTGAATTTTTTTGGATCTCAGGCATTGTCCCTCTTTGGCTCCCCCACCTTTTTGCGAGTGCGCCCGCGGTTCTCGGTCGTGCCCCACGGGGCGGTGTAGCTGAGGTGGTCATCGGGGTTCTCGGTAGGGTCGGGTTGCGACAGCCAAACTGAACCGAGGAACGCCCCCGCCTCTCGGGACAATGCTGCGGAATGCCCTGCCGGCCAGGGGATGACCAAACCCATGGTGGATCTGAGAGAGCTGGTGGAGAAGAGTGCAGATGCGGATCTTCTGCACGAGATGATCGGCTTCGCCGCCGAGCGGCTGATGGAGCTCGAGGTGGGCGCGAAGACAGGCGCCGGGTATGGCGAGAAGTCCGCGGACCGCCTGGCGCAGCGCAACGGCTACCGCGACCGGGACTGTCAGACGCGGGCCGGCAACGTCGAGTTGCGGATCCCGAAACTGTGCAGCGGCAGCTACTTTCCGTCGTTCCTGTAGCCCCGCCGCGCCACCGAGGAGGCCCTGGTGGCGCTCGCCATTGTCTCTCGGACCAATGGCGTTCCAATGGCTCGCTCCAGGAAACCTACGTCCATGGAGTATCGACGCGTGCGATGCTTTGACCGGCAGGCGCATCCGGAAGATGCAGCCGAAAGGGGAGGATCTGGTCAAGGCGATGGGTGGGACCGGCGTCTAAAAGAGCCAGGTCAGCCGGTTGTGCGAGGAGCTCGACGAACGGGTCGACGCCTCCCTCACCCGGCTGATCGAGGGGGACTGGCCCTTCCTGTGGATCGACGCAACTTACCTCAAGGTTCGCCAGGGTGGCCGGATCGTCTCCGTTGCCGTCGCCATCGCCGGGGGGGCAACACGCCCTCTCGGCAGATTGCTGCGCAATCGCCTGCCGGGTGACTAGCGGCCGCCGCGATGTTCTGGGAATGAGCATTGACCCCTCCGAGGCGGAGACCTTCTGGACCGAGTTCCTCCGCGACCTGGTCCGCCGCGGCATCAGCGGCGTGAAGCACGTCGTCAGCGACGCGCATGAAGGCATCAAGGCCGCCACCGCACGGGTGCTGGCGACGACCTGGCAGCGCTGCCCGGTGCATTTCGGGCGCGATGCGCTGGCGGACGTCGGCAAGCGCAGCCGGCGGGTCGTGTCGGCCTTCATCGCCACCGCCTTCGCCCAGCCCGACCACGCGGCGGCCAAAACCCCTGGCGCCTGGTCGCCGACCAGATGCGGGGCAAGCGGCCAAGACTCGCCGATCTGATGCACAGCGCCGAGGAGGACGTGCGCGCCTACATGACTTTTCCCCGGCAGCACCGCGCCAAGTTGCACAGCACGGATGAGATCGACAAGACTTTCGTGCCGGTCGTGGCTATTCTTGTGTCGTGCGGTCGACCTCGTGGCGAAGCGTGGCGTGTCGGCTGGAAGCGTCACCGGGCCGCCCATTCAGTCCCTGCCGGTTTGAGGCGGCCGCACACCAGCCGCCGTTTCCGGGCGGACGTGCCCGCCAGGCCGCGACAAAGTGTTCGTAGCTCTTTTCGGCGCGCTCAGCGATCTGAGCTTCCTGCTGGCGCAGGTCCTTCACGTTGTAGGCATTGCCGGGGCCACGCCGGTTGCCCTTCTTCTGAGGCTGCCCGGCGGCAAGCTCCATGGCCCGGCGCTTGTGGGGAACCAGGCTGGGGCGGGCCCAGCGATAGTCCTCGCCCTTCGTCAGCATGTGCCAGCACAGCGTGGCCAGCTTGCGCGCAACCGCCACGGCGGCGATCTGATGGCCACGACGGGCCCGGATTCGGATGAAGAAGGCTCGCAGCGTTCCCGGCGCTTTCGCCGCGGCCCAGGCCGCCTCGACCAGCATTGCCCGGGCGTGGCTCCGGCCGGCCTTGCTGATCCGGCCGTGATGAGCGGCGCCGAGGCCGGACTGACGCACACGCGGGTTCAGGCCGAAGTAACTCACCAGCTTCTGCGGTAAGTTGAACCGGTCGATGCTGCCGATCGCCGCCATCAGCCCGGCGGCCACCGCCAGATTGACGCCGGTGATGGTCAACAGGCGCTGGATCGCGTCGTCGTCCAGGGCGTCTTGTGCGATGTCGTGGTCAAGCCCGGCAAGGTCTTCTCCGAGCCGGTCCAGCTCGCGGATATGGCGCGCATTGGCTGCCTGTTCATCCTCGGGCACCGGTTGGCGCGAGAGCCAGTCGCGGCCGCGCCAGTTGAATAGATCGGCATGCGGGCACTTCGGAATAAGATGCGCATGCAGGATGGCATGCACCTCGTTATTGATCCGGGTCCGGTGGCGGACCACCTGATACCGGCGTGCAGTGAGCCGGCGCATCGGTTCCGTTGCCGCATCCGGCGTCCAGATCTCCGGCAGGTAGCCGGCGGCATGGAGGCTCGCCAGTGTCGCCGCATCGACCTTGTCGGTCTTCACATGGGCGTGGGCGATCGCCTTCACCTGCAACGGGTTGGCGATCACCACCCGCTTCACATGGGGCGACAGAACCCGTGAGACCGCCATGCAATTCCCGGTCGCCTCGATCACCACCTCGTCCGTATTGAGAAGCTGACGGCCAAGACCCTCCAGCGCGGTCCGAGTCATCTCGACCCGGCCCTCGTGCCTTGTCAGGCTGTTTTCCCAGATCACCACCTCCCCGAAGGTGCGGTGGATGTCCATTCCGATCACGCGTCGCATGCGCGCCTCCCTTGCGAGTTGAAAAGCGGGAACGACGGGCAACACGACACCTACGGATCCGCGCTCACGGCGCAACCGGGCGAGTCGCAGAGGCGACCAGCTACTAACTCGACCTCGAAGCTCATCCGATGCATCGGCCTGCCCGCACCTTCGTGCTCCCGGTGCCTCTGTCCCGGATGCTCGCAGCATATACCCTGGTCAGGGACTCAGGGCCGAACATCGGCACCGGGATCTTCATACCGGTTATCAACTTCATCGAACGGCTGAACGGCGAGATCAAACGACGCACCGACTTCGTCGGGCTTCGCCGGGAATACAGCGCCCCACGCTGTTTTCTGATCCTCCTCAATTCCCAACGAAGCCGCCATTCGTCGCCTCGTCGGCGCGATCCTGATGGAGCAGACCGACGAATGGGCAGTCCAACGCTCGCGATACATGACGCTGGAAACCCTGGCGCCCGTCTGCGATGATCCGATCATCAGCCGGCCCGCGGCGCAGACAAGCTAATCAGTTCGGCCCGCCGGCAACCGTCAGGCATGCCACGAGCTGCACCACCCCGTGGGGCATTACCCGGCGCTCCTTTTCCAGTGCTGTGCCAATGCGTCTCCGGCGGCACTTGTGCTAGAGTGGAGGTAGCAGTGCAATATCAAACGGATAGCAATCGAGATGGCTGTTCGAGGCGGGAAACGAGAAGGCGCAGAGCGTCCTAAGGGTTCCCCGAACAGGGCGACGGTGGATGAAAAGATGCGCCTGTCGCGACTCGCGAAGCAATACGCGGGCGTGGCAATCCAAGCATTGGCTGACATCGCAGAGAACGGTCAGTCGGAATCAGCGCGCATCGCAGCGTCTTGCGCTATCCTGGATCGTGGCTACGGCAAGCCCCGCGAGGCTGGGTTCATGCAATACCAGGCACCCTCGGCATTGGACGATCTGCTGGGCGCCTAGCGCGGATCTTTTGTGGGGCCTTCGATTTGAACACAACCCGACCGGTGATATGCTTCGGAGCTTTCACGTCGTTGGGAGCGATCGGTTGTTGATCGCTGTGTTGCGACCAGATTCGCCTTAGAACACGAAGCCCCCTGTCCAGATCGGCCAAATCGACGTTCTTGAGTACAATCAAGTCGCCATTTCTGCCGTCGATGACGATCTCATCTCCGTCGGCCTCCAGGCGGTTCCGCTGCAGGTCTCTCCAGTTTCGAATGGATACGAGACCGCTGAGATCCAGAGTGTCGTGCACCCGGCCGATGGCATCGAAGTCGGTGATCGTGTTCACGCCCCAGCCAGTCTGGAACAGGAAAGTGTCCGGGCTACTGCCTCCAGCGAGATAATCATCACCGGTCCCGCCTGCCAGTCGATCTTGGCTACCGCCGCCTTTGAGGGCACCATTGCCAGTTTGGCCATCGAGCCAGTCTTTGCCCCAACTTCCGGAGAGGACATCATTGCCGCTGCCACCCAGCAAAATGTCATTTCCACGGTTGCCGCTGAGGTCGTCATCGCCGGCGGCGCCCTTGAGCACATCGTCGCCCGCGCCGCCGTCGAGCGTGTCGTTGCCGCTGCGTCCGTTCAGCTGGTCGGCGTAGTCGGTGCCTTCGAGCGTATTGCTACCGCCCCCGTCGGAAAACCCGGAGCGGTTAATAGAACGTCGAGTTGCTGATGCCGTGCCGACGGCACAGATCACCAGTCTTTTCCCCCGTCTCAGCCTCGCGTAAGATGCCGATGACCTGCGCTGCATTGAACTTCGATGGCTTCACGGTCCGATCCTTCTGTTGAGTCGGACTCCAGCATCAACCGGACGAATTATCGGAGGAAACAGCAGTGGGGTATCAGGGCGCGGTCTCTGCGTCCAGCTTTGCGCGAAACGCCTCGACGAGATGCCCGACGTGATCGGCCAACAGGTCAACGGCCATGTCGACCTGGTGATCACGGCAAGCTGCGAGCAGCCCCATATGCTCACCCATAGACCGTTCGGTGCTCTCATCCATGATCGTGAAAAGATGGGTGCGAAGCGCCTTCAGCGGGCTGATCGTGTGGGCATAGGACTTGATGATCGAACGGTTCTTGCAGCTTTCAACAATTGCCTTGTGGAACTTCTGGTCTCCCGTCGTGTAGCCGTGCGGGTCGTTGGCATCCAAGGCCTTTTGCATTGCGGCGCTGGCCTCTTCCAGCTTGCGCATCAGTTCGGCGTGATTGCTGACGATGGCCTTGCGCAGCGCTGCGGTCTCCAGGACCGCGCGATGTTCACACAGCTCATCGACCACGCGCAGGTCCGGGGCAAAGACGAAGGTTCCGCGTTTTGGCGAGACATTCACAAGCCCCTCGGTTTGCAGGGCCGCCAATGCATCGCGCACCGGCGAGCGGCTGACCTGCAACGAATCGGCCAATCGTTGTTCGGACAGTTTCGACCCGAGCGGCAATTCGCCCGATACGATCGCGTCCCGAATGCGCGCGGCCGTCACTTCCGTCAATGATTCCGGCGGGTTGATCGCCTGCAATGTCATGGCATCTCCTGTCAGAATACAGAGATAAGCGATATGTCAGGCCAAGTCAAACTAACATGTTACATGGCGCTTGACATTTCAGTCTTACATGTAGCATGGTAGTTTTGTTCTCCGAAGAACCGGCGAGGAGGCCGTGTTTTTGTCGCGAGAAGGGGGAGAAGACGCTTGACCGCACAGACGCCTATCGACGATTTCAGCGCTGTCTGCGACGGGCTACGCTCGATCGTTGGGGAGCGTCACCTGCGTCTTGATCGCGACGTTCTTGCAAGTCATGCGACCGACTGGACCGGGCAGTTTCAGACCGATGCCATCGCCGTTGTGCGCCCCAACACCACCACGCAAGTTGCCGAGATCATCAAGCTTTGCGCCGCCCATGGTATCGCCGTTGTGCCGCAGGGCGGGCGCACTGGGCTTTGCGGGGGCGGCGTGCCCGTCGCCGGGCAACCCTCCGTCATTGTGTCGCTGGCCCGCATGAACGCGGTGCGCGCGGTCGATCCTGTCGGGCGCACGGTCGTGGCCGAGGCCGGGGTGGTGCTCGAGACCCTTCAGGATGAGGCGCTTGAGCATGGGCTGATTTTTCCGTTGATGTTCGGCGCCAAGGGCAGTTGCACCATCGGTGGCAACCTTTCGACCAACGCGGGCGGCTCGAACGTCGTGCGCTACGGCAACACGCGCGAGCTTTGCCTCGGGATCGAAGCGGTGATGCCCGATGGCACGGTGATCAACGCGTTGACGGGCCTGCGCAAGGACAACACCGGTTATGACCTCAAGGATCTGCTGATCGGCGCCGAAGGCACGCTGGGGATTATCACCGCGGCCGTCTTCAAGCTTTTCCCTGAACCCACCAGCCGCGCGACGGCGTTCTTGTCCGTCGCCTCGCTGGACGGCGCGATCGAGGTGCTTAACCGATTGCAGGACCATACCGGCGGCGCGGTCGAGGCGTTTGAATTCGTGCCGCGGGCCGTGGTCGATACGATCTGCACCGTCTTTCCCGACATCCGCCGCCCCCTCGACGCGCCCGCGGAAAACGGGATACTGATCGAAGTCGCCTCATCGCGTCCGCATGACGCCGAGGTGATGGAGGACGGCAGCGTGCGGCTTGAAGAGCAGGTCATGGAGCTGCTCGCGACGCTGATGGAAGACGGGCTGGTTCTGGATGCGATGATCGCGCAATCGGAGCAGCAACGCGCCGATCTGTGGCGCATGCGGGAAGCGACGCTTGAGGCGATCACCGAGAGCGGCCCCGCGTATCATCTCGATATCTCGTTACCGCTGGCCAATATTGCCGCCTTTGTCGCCGAAATGGACGTCATCGCGGCGGACGCCGGGTTCCAACCTGTCACGGTCGGACATCTGGGCGACGGAAACCTGCACTACGCGCTGACCGCCGGCGCCGGGCGGGACTGGGACAGCCTGCCGCTGGAGGCCACCAAGCAGGCCGCCTTCGCCTTGCTGACCCGCCTGAACGGCTCTTTCAGTGCCGAACACGGGATCGGGCAGAGCAAATTGCAGGTCATGGCCCAGCTCAAGGAACCCACGCAGATCGCGGTCATGCGCGCCATCAAGACCGCGCTCGACCCGCACGACATTATCAATCCCGGAAAGCTCATTCCGGATCTCGAACAATAACGATTGCCTCGACGGACCAACAACCACCACAGGGAACACGGCCTTGGAACTTCACGGATTTCTGAAAGCGGGCATTGCCGCAGCCACACTCGCCGCCGCCGCGCCCGCCGCCGCGCAAGACCTCTTTGACGGCTGCCCGTCGGGACCGATCCTCGAGCGCTTTGTCGAGTTTGGCAAAACCGGTCAGATGCCGCCGGATCTGGGCAAATGGCTCAACACGCCGTCGGCGCAGTATGTCGAGCCGTGGAAGCCCTTCGACAACGTCGATTTTGTCGGCATCTGCTGGGTGTCGTCCTGGATGGTGCATACCGATGACGGCGTCGTGCTGATCGACACGCTCTATGGCCCCTTCAAAGAGACCCTGGCCGAAAACATCAAGGCTGCCGGTGTCGACTATGCCGACATCAAATTCGTGCTGATGACCCATGGGCATTTTGACCATGTCGGCGGCGCCAAGGCGATGAAAGAGCTTCTGCCCAACGCCACCTTCGTGATGACGCGGGGCGGTTGGGACGAAGCGGTGGAATCCGCCGCAGCCTCAAGCGGGCCGCGCGCCTGGGAGATGATCGAACCGGAAATGGTCGTTGCGGACGGCGACAGCCTCGAGATCGGCGGCAACACCTTCAGGGTTTATGAAACCCCGGGCCATACATGGGGCACCGCGTCCTATTCCTTCGACGTCAAGGATGGCGACAACACGCACCGCGCGATCGTCATCGGCGGATTGGGCCTCAATGCCATCGAGGGGCCGACGCAGGTCGAGGCCTACATCGAAAGCGTGGATCGGGTGCGCGCGCTTGTCGAGAGCGCCGATGAGAGCGTCGAGGTCAACCTGACCACGCATGGTTTCGCCGACAACCTCGACGAAAACCGCCAGAAACTGGCGCTGCGCGCCGACGGGGAGCCGAACCTGTTCGTCGATCCCGACGGGCTATTGAAGCAAATCGCCCGGCTGCGCGCCGGAGCGGTCACAAGGCTTGAGGTCGAGAAAGCGAAATAACGAAAGGAACTTGGCCCGAGTTCAGCAAAGCAATCTGCGGTCGGGCCTCTTCGAAAATCCAAGGGAGGACTATCCATGAAACTCAAATCGAAAATTCTGTCTTTTGGCGCCGCGGCGCTGATGGCTTTGGCGTCTCCGGCCCTCGCTGAGGACTGGGCACCTGACGGCCCGCTCACCCTCGAGATCGGCTTTGGCGCCGGTGGCTCGACCGACACCTTGGGCCGGGTGCTCGCCAGCGTGATGGAAAAAAATACCGGCTGGAACATCGTTGTCGAAAACCGCGAAGGCGGCGGCGGGGTTGCCATGTTCACCGGTCTTTCGCAGCGCCCCGCGGACGGCACCGTGATCGGCATGGGCGTCAGCATCCCGGTCCTTGTGCAACTTGTGCAGCGCGGCGATCAACTGCCGTTCGACATCGAGAGCTTCGACTATCTCGGCACCGTCGCCGTGGCAGAATTGGCGCTGGTCGCAAGCAAGGACGCCCCCTTTGACGATCTGGAAGGCCTGGTTGCCTATTCCAAGGAGAACTCTGGCGTCGCTGTTGCAACGATGGCGCCGCCGCAGGTCCTGATGATGAAGCAGACGACGGCCGCGACGGACGCCACGTTCGATCTGGTCACCGCCGACGGCGGCGCCGAGGTCATGAAGCTGATCCTTGGCGGTCAGGTGCTGGCGGGCTTTGGATCGGGCGAGCATTTCCCCTACCTCGAGTCGGGGGATATGAAGGTCATCGCGAGTGCGAACCAGGCGCGCCTGAGCTATGCGCCGGATGTGAAAACCTTCACCGAGTCCGGTGTTGCCGCCTATGTTGATCCGGTGTTCTTCCTCGCCATGCCCAAGGGCACCGATCCGGCCGCTCTCGAAGCCATTGCAGCGGCGATGGATGAGGCAATCGGATCGCCGGAAGTCGCCGAGATCGTCGCCAACGCGGTCAAAGGGACGCCCAAAAACCTGGGCCCCGAGGGCGCCCATCAGATGATGGTCGACGGCCTGGCCAACGCCAAAGTGCTGTTCGCCGAATAACCGAAGAGCCCTCGCGTCCAAAGGCGCGGGGGCCTCATCACTCTTGGGAGGAGGGCCATCATGCGACTATCGGCTGACCGCGTGTCCGGCGCGTTCTTTTTTCTGTTCGGGTTGGCGCTCTATTTTCTTGTCATCCCCGGCTATGTGGAAACCGTTGAAGGCAGCAACCTCGCGCCCAAGACCGTGCCCAATTACATCGCAGTGATCATCGCCGTCTGCGGTGCGCTTCTTGTCATCAAGCCCACCGACCACCGGACTCAGAGCCCGCGCGCGTTCCTGGTGACCGGGGCCTACGCTGGCGTCCTCGCCATTGGCATCTATGGCATGTCGCTGTTCGGGTTCGAGTACGTCGCCCCGGTTATGGCCTTCGCCATCATGTGGATGATCGGCGAGCGCCGCCCGCTTTGGCTCGGCGCCGGAACCATCGTGATGCCATTCATAATCTGGTTTGTCGTGACCTACCCCCTTGGCCGCGCGCTGCCCTGAAGGAATAGAAAATGGTTGACCTTTCGATCATCCTAGCTGGCTTCGGCGACGCCTTTTCACTGACAAACCTGCTGTTTGTGGTGTTAGGGGTCGCCCTTGGACAGTTTGTCGGCGCCGTGCCCGGTATCGGCCCGATCATGGCCATGGCCATCGCGATCCCGTTCACCTTCGCGCTCGATCCGCTGGTGGCCATTTCCTTTCTGGTGGGGGTCAACAAGGGCGGTCTGGTCGGCGGCGCCGTCCCCGCTGTCCTGATGAATACCCCCGGCACCCCGGACGCCGCCGCGACCGCATTGGACGGCTATCCGATGGCCAAACAGGGCAAGCCCCTCAAGGCCACCAAGATGGCGCTGTTCGCGTCGATCACCGGCGACACGTTCAGTGATATCGTGCTGATCACCGTCTCCGCTCCCCTTGCCGTGCTCGCGCTGAAAATGGGCCCGATCGAGATCGTCGCGCTGATGATTTTTGCCTTTTCCGTGCTCGCCGGGCTGATCGGCAATTCGCTGATCAAAGGCATTATCGCTGCCGCCCTCGGGCTGCTTGTCGCCTCGATCGGCAGCGACCCGGAGAATTTCACCCCGCGGCTAATCTTTGGCTATTGGGAGCTTTTTGACGGATTGCCGCTCCCTGCCGTTGCTATCGGCATGCTGGCGATCTCCGAGATCCTGCGCCGGATGTCCGAGGCCCACGGCAACGTTCAAGCGGGGATCGACCTGAACATGTCCGACAACCCGGATGATCGACGGGTCAGCTGGGCCGAATACTGGTCGTGTCGCTACACCATGCTGCGCGGGGCCACCATCGGCACCATCCTTGGCGCGCTGCCGGGGATCGGATCGACCGCCGCCGCCTTCATGTCCTATGCCTTCACCAAGGCCTCGTCCAAGGACCCTCAGAGCTTCGGCAAAGGCAATATCCACGGCATCGCTGCGACCGAATCCGCCAACTCTGCGGTTGTCGGTGCGAACCTGATCCCGCTTCTGACCCTCGGCATCCCGGGGTCGGTCGGCGCGGCGCTCATCATCAGCGCCTTCATGATCCACGGCATGCAGCCTGGTCCGTTGCTTTTTGAAACCCAGGGCCGGCTGGTCTACGGGCTGTTCGGGGCGATGATCATGTCCAACTTCATCAACCTTTGGGTGGGCCAACTTGGCTTGCGGCTCTGGGTCCGTGTCGTGTCGGCGCCGGAATCCATCATCTTTGCCTCGGCGCTGCTGCTGTGTTTCGTCGGCGTGTCGATGGCTACGAACGGGTTGTTCGGCGTCGCCCTGATGCTGATCTTCGCGGTGCTGGGCTATGTGATGACCAGTTTCGGCTACTCGCTGGTGATTTTCATCATTGCCTTCTTCCTCGGGCCGCGGTTTGAGAAGTCCATTGCCCAGTCGCTGGCGCTGACCAAAGGCGACCTGCTGCTGGCTTACCAAAGCCCGGTCGCGATGGCGCTGCTCGTGCTGTCGGTCGTGTCCTTCTTCTGGTTCCTGAAACGGGGGCGGAAGGGGCAGTGATGACGAACAAACCCAACTTTCTTTTCATCATGACCGACCAGCACAGGTCGGACTGGCTTGGGTGCACTGGCCACCCGGTGGTGAAGACCCCCAACATCGACGCGCTGGCGGCGACCGGAACCGTGTTTGACGACTTCCATGTCGCGTCGCCGATCTGCATGCCCAACCGGGCGTCGTTCATGACCGGGCGGATGCCGTCGCTGCACGGGCTGCGCTACAACGGCTGCACGCTGCCGCTGCGGGCAAATACCTTCGTCGACGTACTGGCCGCAGGCGGATACCGCACCGCGTCGATCGGCAAGAGCCATCTGCAGCCGTTTTTGGACGGCGGCCCGGCGCGCGCGCCCGATCCCACCGAGCGGTTGGTGCCGGAGGCCTGGAAACCCGAGGAGGGGTTGTTCGAAGAAGAGCAGCCCGACCGCTTCGCAGGACCGGAATATTACGACGTTCCGGTGCCCTATTACGGCTACCAGCACATCGACCTTGCGACCGATCATGGCGACCGGTGCGGCGGGCACTACCAGCAATGGTTCCGCAAGACCTGCTCCGACTGGCAGGCGCTGTCGGATCCGGCCAACGAGCTTGCACACAATTACACCTGTCCGCAGGCCTACCGTACCCCGATCCCGGAAGAGTTCTACCCCACAACATGGATCGCGGACCGCGCGATTGACTACCTTGAAGGGCGGGCAGGGGAGCCGGAGCCGTTTTTTGCCTTTGTTTCCTTCCCCGATCCCCATCATCCGTTCAACCCGCCGGGCAAATACTGGGACATGTATTCGCCCGACGACTTCGACGTTGATCTTCCCTATGAGGCGCATCAGAATCCGCCGCCTCCGATGCAGTTCATCAACGATCGCTTCGCGCAGGGGTTGGGGCCGGAAATCCCGCAGGGCGTGTTCCGCACCGATCCCCAGCACATTCGCGAAGCGATGGCTCTGACCGCCGGTATGATCACGATGATCGACGACCAGGTCGGGCGCATCGTCGCGGCGTTGAAAGAGAGCGGCCAGTTCGACAACACGATCATCATCTTCAACTCGGACCACGGCGACTATCTCGGCGATTTCGAATTCCTGCTGAAAGGCGCGCTGCCGTTCCGCTCGATCACTCAGGTGCCGATGATCTGGTCGGACCCGATGCAGAACACGGTCGCCCGTAGCGACGCGCTGGCCTCGACGCTCGATCTGTCCGCAAGCATTCTCGACCGGGCGGGCCTTGCGCCCTATCACGGCATTCAGGGCGAAAGCTTTTTGCCCAGCCTCGCTGCCGATGTGCCGCACCGCGACGCCTTGTTCATGGAATACAACGACGGCGCCCCCCGCCTTGGATTCGAAAAGGCCGCACGCATGCGCTCGCTGCGCACCAAACACTGGCGCTTCACCACCTATCTCGGACAAGACTGGGGCGAGCTCTACGATCTCACGAAAGATCCGCGCGAGACCCGCAACCTGTGGGATGATCCGGCCCATGCCAGCACCAAGGCCGAGCTGTCGCTCCGCATGATCGATCACCTCACCGCGCAGATGGACGAAAGCCCACGCGCCCGACGCCGCGCTTGACCCCTTTCCGGCCTTTGATTGGAGAAACCCATGTCCGTAAAAAGCATCCTGAGCGCCTATAGCGGCGACGCCTCCAAGGGCGCCGGACTGAAACACGCGCTGCTTCTGGCCAAACACCACGACGCCTGGATTACCGGCGTATTGCGGCACGGGCCGAGCAAGCTGGAGCGCACCCTTCGCACGCAGGTGCCCGACAGCTATCTCGAGGCGTTTTTTCAGGCCGAAAAGGCCCGAATAGAGGAGGTCGAAGCCAGGTTCGCGCGCATCACCACCGAGTTCGGCTGGGCCGAGCGGTCCGATTTCGTCGATCTCCATGGCGGCGAGGGCGTCGCGCTCTCCGAGTTCGCGCGGCCGTTCGACCTCGTCGTGACCGGCGTGCATTCGCGCAGCGAGAACGACGAACACTTGTCGGCCAATCCCGATTTGATTGCCCTGCGCAGCGGTCGCCCGGTGCTTGTCGTTCCCGACGGGTATGAAGCCGAAGGCCTGGCCGATCATGCGCTCGTGGCCTGGGACGGCAAGCGTGCCTCGGCGCGGGCGCTGGGCGACGCCATGCCCTATCTCGAGGAAAAGGCGAAAGTCACCATTCTTTCCGTCGGCTCCCAGCCTGTCGCGGGCACCGATATCGTTCTGCGAAATCTCGCGCGCCACGGGATCGACGCGAGCCTCGTGCTGAAGCCGCGCAAAAAATCAGTTGCACACACGATCCTGTCGGCCGCAGACGAGCTCAATGCCAAGCTGGTGGTCATGGGGGCGTTCGAGCATAGCAAGTTCAGTCATGATTTGTTCGGGGGTGTGACCACAGAGGTCATACAGGATGCACGCGTGCCTGTCTTTTTGTCTCACTAAGATGGCCCAGCACGCCCGGGACCCACGCCCAAGCGCCGCGCCTGATCGCTCAGTCTTTCAGACGCGTTCGCGGCAAAGTGGTCGCTTCCGGGGGCTCCCCGACATTGTCGGGATCCCCGGAAAACTTCTCGAGCAAATCCAGAAGGGTGTCGTAATTGTCGGCGCCAATGCGCGCCTTGAACCCGTCAACGATGCGCGCGGCTTCGGCAGCGTTTTCGGTGATGACTTGCGCGCCGCGCGGGGTGATGTCGAGCATCTGGCGACGCCCGTCTTTCGGATCGCGGGTGCGGGTGATCAATCCGCGCATGTCCATCGCCCGCGTGATCCGGGTGAGGCTCGGCATATGCAGGCTGGCACGGTCGGCAAGATCGGTCGCGTCCTGCGCGCCGTATTCCGACAGCACCCTGAGCACCCGCCATTGCTGCTCGGTCAATCCCGATCCGGCCAGCATTGTCCGGATCGGCATCATGATGTTTTCGCGTGCCCGGATCAGGGCAATCGGCAGGGAGCGGGTCGTTGAAGGGAGCGCTGGCATCATTCTTCACCGCCTTGTTGTCTGCGTCCGTCGCGCAGTTAGTTATCATGTTAAATAAGTCGTTGACAAGCCCAACTGCCCAACCTAGATGTCGAGGTAATTAACATGTTAAGGAGTGCCCGTGCCGCATTTCCACATCAACTATTCCGGTAACCTCGAAGAGGTCGTGGACATGTATGCCCTGTGCGAGACCATTCGCGCCGCGGCCGTGAAGATTGATGCCTTTCCGCTGCCGGGTGTGCGGGTGCGCGCCACGCGCACGGACCATTACGCCATCGCCGACGGCAATCCGGCGCACGGGTTCATCGACATCTCGATTCGGCTGCGCGGCGGGCGCGCGCCCGAGGTCAAGCGCGACGCTACGCAGCGCATCTTCGAGGTCGCCCGCGCGTTTCTGGACCCGGCCATGGCCACACATTCGATCGCGCTCTCGCTGGAGATGCGCGACATCGACCCCGAGCTTTCGCCCAAAACGGGCAGCATCCGCGACCACCTGGAGGACCCGTCATGAGCGCCCTGGAACAGAACATCGAGAAGCTTTCGGGCTATCTGGCCCGGTTCAAGCAAACCGGCATCCGCAACCGCATCGGCGGCGAAGACCGGGACGGCGAGGGTGGCACATTCGCGACCATCTCGCCGGTCGACAAGAGCGTAACCTGTGACGTGGCGCGAGGCACCGAGGCCGATGTCGACGCCGCCGCCAAGGCCGCCTCGGACGCCTTTCCGGCTTGGCGCGACATGCCAGCCACCGAGCGCAAGCGCATTCTCATGAATGTCGCCGACGCCATCGAGGCGCGCGCCGAAGAGATCGCGCTCTGCGAGTGCTGGGACACCGGCCAGACCCTGCGCTTCATGTCGAAAGCCGCGTTGCGCGGGGCCGAGAACTTCCGCTTCTTCGCCGATCAGGTCGCCTCGGCGCGCGACGGCCAGCACCTGCCGTCGCCCACCCTGTTGAACATCTCGACGCGCAAACCGATCGGTCCCGTGGGGGTGATCACCCCGTGGAACACGCCGTTCATGCTGTCGACCTGGAAGATCGCGCCGGCGCTGGCGGCGGGCTGCACCGTGGTACATAAACCGGCCGAAGACAGCCCGCTCAGCGCGCGTTTGTTGGTGGAAATCGCCGAGGAGGCGGGCTTGCCGCCGGGTGTGCTCAACACCGTCAACGGCTACGGCCATGACGCGGGCAAACGCCTCACCGAGCACCCCGACATCAAGGCCATCGCCTTTGTCGGCGAGAGCCGCACCGGGTCGATCATCACCAAGCAGGGGGCGGACACGCTCAAGCGCATGCACCTCGAGCTGGGCGGCAAGAACCCGGTCATCGTGTTCGACGACGCCGATCTCGAGCGGGCGCTCGATGCGGTGATCTTCATGATCTATTCGATCAATGGCGAGCGTTGCACCTCGTCGTCGCGCCTGCTCATTCAGGACACGATCAAGGACGCGTTCGAGGCCAGGCTGGTGGAGCGGGTCAACAACATCAAGGTCGGCCATCCGCTGAATCCGGCCACCGAGATCGGCCCGCTGGTCTCGGAAGAGCACTACAACAAGGTCACCTCGTATTTCGAGGCCGCGACCGAAGACGGCGCAACGATTGCCGCCGGCGGTGTGAAGCTTGGGGATGAGGGCTATTTCATCCGCCCGACGCTGTTCACCAATGCCACCAACCAGATGCGCATCGCGCGCGAAGAGATCTTCGGCCCGGTGCTGACCTCGATCCCGTTTTCTAGCGAAGAAGAAGCGCTCGAGATCGCCAATGACACGCCATATGGCCTGACCGGCTATGTCTGGACCAATGACCTGACCCGCGCGCTTCGGGTGTCGGACAAGGTCGAGGCCGGGATGGTCTGGGTGAATTCCGAAAACGTGCGCCACCTGCCGACGCCCTTTGGCGGGGTCAAGGCCAGCGGCATCGGGCGCGACGGCGGCGACTGGAGCTTTGAGTTCTACATGGAGCAAAAGCACATCGGCTTTGCCACCGGCCAACACAAAATCATGCGCCTCGGCGCCTAAGGGAGGAAAGACCATGGGAGAGATCGTACTCGCAGCCAAGATGACCCACGTGCCGACGCTGCAAATGTCGGAACAAGAGGGGCCGGTCAAGGGCAAGCGGCAGGCCGCCATCGACGGCCATCTTGAGATCGCGCGCCGGGCCAAGGCGCTGGGGGTCGACACGGTGGTGATCTGTGACACGCATTGGGTGGTGAACGCCGGCTTTCACATCAACGCCAACGACAGGTTCGAGGGCCTTCTGACCTCCAGTGAGTTCCCGCAGTTCATCCGAGATTTGCCGTTCTCGCATCAGGGCAACCCGGAGCTGGGCGACGCGATCGCCGAGGCCGCTTCCGAGCTTGGCGTCTACACGCTGGCCCACCACCTCGACAGTCTCGATCTGGAATACGGCACGCTGGTGCCGATGCATTTCATGAGCCGCGAACATGACATGAAGGTCGTGTCGATCGCCGCCTGGTGCACGGTGCATGACCATGACGAAAGCCGGGTTATCGGCGAGGCGATCCGCAAGGCGGTCGAGGCGTCGGACAGCAAGGTTCTGCTGGTCGCCTCCGGCTCGCTCAGCCACAAGATCTGGTCGAACAAGGACTACGCCCCCAACAACGGTACATTCACCATCAGCTCGGAGTTCAACCGGCAGATGGACCTGCATGTGCTCGAGCTGTGGAAGCGCGGCGACCACGCTACCTTTCTGAAAATGCTGGGCGATTACGCGGTGCATTGCTCGGGCGAGGGCTCGATGCATGACACGGCGATGCTTTATGGCGCATTGGGCTGGGACAGCTACACCGGCAAATGCGAGATCGTCACCGAGTATTTTCCAAGCTCGGGCACCGGGCAAGTCAACGTGATCTTCCCGGTCTCCTAACGCGCCGCGCCTGGCGCCCGATTCGAAAGGCAGACCATGCTTTCCTTGCAAGACCCGTCGCTCCTGAGGCAGGCCGCGCTTGTCGGCGACCGCTGGATCGAGGCCGACCCCGAAACCGGGATTGCCGTGACCGACCCGGCGACGGGCAAGGTGATCGGCCGTGTGCCCAACCTGGGCGCGGACGAAACCCGCGCCGCCATCGAGGCCGCAGAAGCCGCGCGCCACCCCTGGGCCGCGCGCACCGCGAAAGAGCGCGGCCAGGTCCTGCGCCGCTGGTTCGATCTGATGATGGAAAACCAGGCCGATCTCGGCGCGATCCTGACCGCCGAACAGGGCAAGCCGCTGGCCGAGGCGAAAGGCGAGATCGCCTACGGGGCGAGCTTCATCGAGTGGTTCGCCGAGGAGGCGCGGCGCGCTTACGGCGAGGTCACCCCGGGCCATGCGCCCGACAAGCGGATCGTGACCATCAAGCAGCCGGTGGGCGTGGTCGCGGCGATCACGCCGTGGAATTTCCCCAACGCGATGATCACCCGCAAGGCCGGTCCGGCGCTGGCGGCGGGTTGCGCGATGGTGCTGAAGCCCGCGAGCCAGACGCCGTTCTCGGCCATCGCGCTCGCGGTGCTGGCGGAACGCGCCGGGCTGCCTTCGGGGCTGTTCTCGGTCGTCACCGG
>JAGRMP010000363.1 GCA_020441225.1 Maritimibacter sp.
GGGCGGAGACCTCAGCTATCGCAGCCCTGGCTGGCTGCGCGTTCCTTGGCGCTGCGGGCGAGTTTGGAGTTCCAGCCGTCATTCCTGCGGCCGTTGGGGACGTAGCGCGTGCGCTGCTTCCCGGCGCGCTTCTTGGGGACCGGCGTCTGATCCTGAAGGTCCTTGATGTATGCCAGAACGGCGCCGAGACGCTTGTTCTCGGTGATCGCGGCATGGGTGACGCGCTGCTCCTTGTCGAAGGCGGAATAGGGGAGCGCGAGGCCCTTCCAGCGAATGTCCAGCCGACCGCCAGGAAACTCGTAGGTGTCGACATACTTGCCGGCGAGATCGCGGCTGATGTCGTTCTCCTCGAGAACGATCCGCTGGCGTTCATATGAAAAGGCGAGCTGCTGGCTGACGCGCCGCTCGTCGCGCAGGCAGAGGATGTTGCGCAGGCGCAAAGCCCGTGATTGGAAGGGCGCCGAGACGTGCGCAAAATGGGTTCTGCGGATGGTGCAGGAAGCGGGGGCGGAAGGCATCACCCGCGACGCCCTGAAGGATGAAAGCACCTACAGGCCCGACGCGCTGAAGCGGGCCATCACACGGCACAAGGTGATAGGAGTGATCACCGAGGAAGACGACACCCCGAGGGCCGCGACCGATTAGGGGCGAAAGAGGGCGGATATGGCCGGGGACAAACAGGGGGACAAACAGTTGTCCCCCTGTTTGTCCCCGGCCCTTTCGAGGGGTAGGTCGAAAATCGGGTTTAACGAAATCAATGGCTTAGCGAGGAAGAAGATTTCCCCACATATATGTTTGTCTCTTTGTCCTTTTTTCCCCGTATCCAACCCCTCGTTAAGCCCTTTACGGCCCTTCGGGGACACGGGGACAAAGTGACAGACACAGTGGGGGAGCGGAAAGTTTGTCACCCACTCGTAAAAGCCCCTCGGGGGCGCCACCGACCGCCCAAGCCCCCCACGATGCCCTCTAATGCCCCCTAACTCCTTGAAAGGGAGAGGTTAATTGACTTCGGGGGTCACATGACCCATGGTCGTGGTACTCGCGCGCCCGATGGGGCCGCCGACCGATCGGTTGTCACGAACAGAGGGAAGTGCGACATGAACCGGGCTGAACGTCGGCGCATGAAGCAGCGGAGGATCAAGACCGAGAAGGCGACGCGCCGCCGGGCGAAGGATCGCAGGATGGCCGAGGCGGGCGTTCGATGCGTCGCTTTCGAACTATCGCCCTTTCTGGAAGCCTACACTGCGGGCGACCCCTCAGCGACGCATGGCGCCCGGTTGGCATGGCAATCCGCCCGCAGCAACACCGCCCCCGCCATCGTTTGTGCGACCTGCGGGGGCGCCTGGGCGCGGGATCGAACCCCGGACCTGCTTGTCAAGATCGGCATCGGGCGGGTCGTGAACGAGCGCACCGGTGGCCTGATCTGCGGCGACTGCGTTCAGCGCCTCGGCACGGACGGGATCGTGCCCGCCTTGGCCGAGTATATGGGGCTCAAGGGTCGCATGATCCGCCTCGACGCACCTGCTGATACGATCCGCCCCAGCTGATTGCTGGCTTCTCGACACCGCCATCTGCGACGAATAGGTCGGCGGGTTCTTCGTCAGCGCGGCGCCGCGCAAGGTTGCAGGCGGCCGATCTTGCCGCACGCTGCCAGGCCGGGCGGCTCTCGCGCGCGTGACCCTGTTGCCGCTGCGCGCGGTCAGGCCCAACTGCACACCGTCGAAATGTCGCAGCACGCCGCTCCATTTGCCATATATCGACCGGTGACACTCGTCGGTGATCACCAGATCGAAGTATCCCGGCGAAAGCTGGTCATATTCATTGACCATTGTTTGCAGCGTCGAAATCGTGACCCGCTTGGCATGATCGAACCGCCGCCCGCCCTTCATGACATAGGCGGGATAGTCCTTGAGGTAGTCGACAAAGGCATCGAGTGTCTGCGAGGCCAAGGTGATCCGGTCGACCAGGAAGAGGACGCGGGTGACGTGCCCGGCCTCGAACAGCCGTTTGATGAAGGCGGCAGCGGTGCGGGTCTTTCCCGTGCCCGTCGCCATCTCGACCAGCAGCTTGCGCCGACCGAGGGAGACCTCCCGGCAGAGAATGTCGATGCACTCCAACTGGTAGTCGCGCCCGCCGCCGCCCGCTATGGTCTTGTCAGTCTTGACTGACATGAGGTCGCGTCGAACCGTCCTGGTCGCCGTTCGCCGCTCCAAATCATCCTGAGAGAACACACCGGCAACGGCACAGGAATGGGCGTCGACATCGGCATCGAGGAAACGCACCTCTTCGCCGTTCGAAAGGAACACGAACGGAACGCCTAGCTGCCTCGCGTAATGCAACCCCTGGGCCTGCGCCGTGATCGGGGCAGTCGACATTTTCTTGGCTTCGAGGACTGCCACCGGGTGGCCGCGCCGATCGCACAGGACATAGTCGGCCCGTGAACCATCAGGCAGCGTATATACGAAATGGACGGACCTTCCGTCAGTCAGCAACCAGCCCACGTCGGCCAGCAGCGCGTCGATCTTGGCTCGGGAGAATGCTTCTGTGCTCAAATCTTGTTCTTTGCGTCTACCGGCGTACCTCAATCACGTTACACCATCGGCCCTAACCTGCCGGCCTGAATTGGGCACATTTTCAATACATGACGCGACAGGCGATCAATGTCCATCTGCCGCGCGACGCTCTGAACCCAGCGCGAGAACAGGGTGGGAAATTGGAGTATCGAAACCTATCGCATGATGCGGCCAGGTTGGATCCTCCAAACTGAGGCATCTGGCGCTCTGCCTATTGCCTTGCATCGTGAGCTCTCTTCGCCTCTATGGTGCAGTGGCTCGGCTTCACCAGTTTCCCCCGGCACCATGACCACGGGCCAGCGTTCTGGAAACTGGTCGACGACTGGATGCCGACCTGGAGGACGACCAAGCGCACCCTGGATGATGTGGCCGAACTGCTGCTGATGGATTAGGGTTTGGCGACAATACAATTGGACGCCCGCCAAATCGCCTTGCACGCCATTGCGCTCGGGCCCGAAGCCCCTAGGTTCCCGAAATGACCTGGTTCAGCGATCTCACTGGCATCCCGACCGAAACGCCGCAAACGGTGCGCGAATGGCTGTCCGTGGAGGGCACGCGGCTGACCTCGAAGGCGAACGTACGCTCGTTCGGCATCGGCAGGTTGACCCAGCCCGCTCTGAAAGACCTGCGTGGCGCCGCTCGCGCCGGCAGCGGCAGGACGTCCGTGTCCGAGGTCGTCGCAAACGTTCAGCATCTGCATGCCGCGCCGGAAAATGCGGGTGCGGTGTTCCAGGTCGCCTCCCAGTTCAATCTTCTGGAGATGACAGGGCCGTCAGTCACCCCGGAGGACGGTGTCGGGCGGTATCAATACGACCGGACCCAGGGACCTGCCTGCGCGATTGCCTGCGGCGCCGGCACGATCTTCCGCAACTACTTCGCGCCGGTCGCCGGGGGGATCGGACAGACCCGGCGCCGCCAGATCGATTGCCTGGCAGATGTGGCGGCGGCGCTGGACAACGAAACGCAACGCTACTGGGACATGAGGAACGGATACGCCCTTCTGACACCGGACGGCGTCGACCGGCTGAACATGACCCTCGAAAGCCTGACCCCCGGTGATCGGGATGCGTTGCGAGGCCTGGTCCGCGTCGGCGTCCAAGAGGATGTCGAGGTCACGCTGAACGATCTTGGGCACCGGGTGACACAGGTCTATTGCAGCGCGATGCCGGTTGCCTATGGCCGTGGCCCGACGGAGGGCTGGGAGCAGATCGCCCGGCTGGTGCTGGAGGCCGCCTATGAAGCCACCGTGCTGGTGGCTGCGGAGAACATGCGAAAGACAGGCAATACCCGGCTGTTCCTGACGATGCTTGGCGGGGGCGCATTCGGAAACGATGCGGGTTGGATCGGCGATGCGGTTGTGCGGGCGCTTGATGCCGTGCGCGACACAGGCTTGGACATCAGCCTGGTCAGCTACGGCAAGTCCAGCAGCCTCGCCAGAAACATCGTATCTCGCTGGGCGGGCGAAACGGCGTGACTGTCAGCCTCGATTGCTGAGGGCCAACTGCCGCCCTGGAAGTCCGCGTTGCGCTCGCCTCTACGGGCGGCACGAAAGCTGCAGTGACCTTGCGCGCGTTGGCCGAGCCCCTGGTTTCTTGGTAGTCTCGGCGCAGCGGCGAACCAGCGGCCCTTCACCGAAGAATTAGC
>JAGRMP010000364.1 GCA_020441225.1 Maritimibacter sp.
TTGAATGTGACGTCTCGCCTCGCGGCGCCCCGCCGGCGGCAGATCGCGCCCGCTCAGCGCTGCCCCGCGTCGGAATGCGCCCAGTCCCAGTAGAGCGCGCGCAGCCGTTTCGTCACCGGCCCGTGCGGGTAATGGGTGCCGTCGAACTCGGTGACCGGCGTCACCTTGTGCATGTTACCCGACAGGAAAACCTCGTCCGCCGTCTCGAAATCGGCAAAGCTCAGCACCGTTTCCTGCACCTCGATCCCGGCAGCGCGGGCGTTGGCGATATGCCGCGCCCTTGTGATGCCCGACAGGAAGGTGCCGTTGGCGATGGGGGTGAAGACCACCCCGTCCTTGACCATGAAGACATTGGCCGAGGCGCTCTCGGCCACGTTGCCCAGCGCATCCGCCACCAGCGCATTGCCGTAACCCTTCGCCTTGGCCTCGGCAATCATCCGCGCGTTGTTGGGGTAGAGGCTGCCCGCCTTGGCGTTCACAACCGCGTCCTCCAGCACCGGGCGGCGGAACCGCGTGCGGGTGAGCGTGGTGGTGGCGTCCGCCGATGCGATCGGGATCTCTTCGAGGCAGACCGCGAAGCCGGTCGCCTCCTCGGAGGGCAGGATCCCGAGCATGCCGCTGTCGATCCCCCAGTACATCGGCCGGATATAGACCGGCGCGTCGGCCGGGTAGAGCCGGAGCCCCTCCCAGACGATCTCCAGCATCTCCTCGACAGACACCGTGGGCCGGATCATCAGCGCCTCCGCCGAACGGTTCACCCGCGCGAGATGCTTGTCGAGATCCGGCGCAATCCCCTCGACATAGCGCGCCCCGTCGAACACCGTCGAGCCCAGCCACGCCCCATGATCCCCCGCCCGCATCACCGGCACATTGCCCTCCTGCCAGCGGCCGTCGAAATAGGTCCTGAGATTGGTGCCAGCGGCCATCGGATGCTCCTGTCGTTGCGGCGGCGAGACTAGGGCGGCGCACAGGCGAGGTCCAGCGGGCAGATCGGCGCGGTTGAAATGACGTTGGGCCGCAGGCAGAGTCACGGCATGAAGCATTCGAGACTTCAGGCGCTGGCGCACAATTTCGCGGATTCGCTCGCAAGCGGCCTCGGGTTTGTTGTCGGCTTTGTTCAAACGGACGTGTTCGCGGATGCTGCCGTTCAAACCGATGGTTCACTGATTGTGGATTTTCTCAATGGTCGGGTCAGCGGACGTCACGTATCGGACGAACTCACCGCCGCACTACCTGCCTACAAGGAAGCGTTCCCGGCTTTCTGTGCGCGTCACGATTGTGAGGTAACGGACTTCCGTTCGTTCCTTGTACGTTTTCACGCCGGTCGCCTCGGCAATAGCTACACGGTCACCATCGAAGATGCCCGGGGCAAGATTTCGACGCTCGATTATGTCGGCGTCCCGGGCCGACGGGTACGCGAAACGGACGCGCTTGGCCGTTTGCGTCCACGTACGGGTGGCGATCCCGTGAAGTGGCCGGCCTCCTAAGAAGCTCTAAAACAGAAAGGCGAACGACGAAATTCGCTAAAAAAGCGCTGCGGCGTGCCCGACGGCGGGTCGTAAGGGCGAAACCCCTTCCTACCGCCGCTTGCGTACGAACCCCATGATCTCGAAGGTCAGCTCGAGGATCGGGTTGGCGATGGCCTCGACATACCGCGCCCCGTCGAACACCGTCGAGCCCAGCCACGCCCCATGATCCCCCGCCCGCATCACGGGCACATTGCCCTCCTGCCAGCGGCCGTCGAAATAGGTCCTGAGATTGGTGCCCGCGGCCATGTGGTGCTCCTGTCGTTGCGGCGGCGAGACTAGGGCGGCGGACAGGGGAGGTCCAGCGGCCACGGGGACGCGGGGGATGCGGTCGCGCGAGCTCGGCGATTTGCCCGCGAATGCCGCCAGATTGCTTTTCTAGGTATCCCGGGCCGCTTTGACCGAACAAGCCGTTGAGCGACCACGTTTCCGCAACATGCACCGCGCCCTAATGGCGGCCGCGCCGTGGGTTGGAACCGACCATGCGCGCCGCAGGCCCATCAGGCTTCATCCCTGCACAGCCTCGTGCCCGAAATCACGGTAGCTCGACAAAATTGTTCCGAAACTCGATCCTCGTGAGCTTTCCACCAGAAAAGGACAATTCGTAGGAAGTCCAGCGGTCATCTTCGACGAAAGCCCAAAGATCATACGAGAAAAGCCAGCTCAGAGTTTCAGCATCCGGAGGCTTGCCGTTTTGGAGGGGCAACTGAGAGTTGACCGTCATTCCAAGACCACGAGGAATCGCAATGACCGACGCTTCCGGCGTCTCGGCCAGAAAGTCCCGCAAGATCGGGACGAGGTCACCGATCTCTTGGGGACGACGGCGCATTTGCGTCCCGACTCCTTGGTGCCTGTACCATGTGATCGTTCCGTGATCATTGAAAACCGTGACCTGCAGCTTCGGGCTTTGAATCAGAAACGCACTGACTTCGTGCAGTCGATCAATTTCTCCTAAGTTCTTGCTGGAAACGCGGAACGAGGGTACTCGCACCTGGATCGCGGACACATCGGTTCGCTCAAGAATTATTGAAAGAACGTCCTCTTTCGACAACCCAATCTCGGAACCTGAAAAGCTCCCAGATGTCACAACCCTATGGTGGGCTCGATACAACAGCATCGAAGTCGCCACTGCGGCCAGGACAAACGTCGCTAAGAATATGCGTTTTCTCATCTTTCGTTCAAATCGCTACCCGCAACCCATACGCATACCCCACTACACCGACCCGGTTGGCGCAAGTTACCTTGCTGATCGAAGGAAGCATGTCACAGGGTGCGATTTTTTTTTTGCATCATTCGGTACGAGTCAACCTCGCCCGCCGCTTCGTGCGCGAAGTTTAAGTTAGCGATAACCTTAATAAATTCAATACCTTGGCACCCCGTGCGAGCTCGCACAAACCTCGCCCGCCCCTTTTTCTTGGCCAAAATACTCCCGGGGGGTCCGGGGGGCGG
>JAGRMP010000365.1:0-8514 GCA_020441225.1 Maritimibacter sp.
GGTTTGAACAGGAACCGGGCGAGGAGCCACACGAGCACCAGGACGTTGACGGTCTGCAGACCCAGGGTCCACCAGTCGAGGGTCATCGGTTGCGCCTTACACGAAGGGGTTGGCGAAGAGCACGAGGAGCGCGATCACCAGCGTGTAGATCGCCATGGTTTCGATCATCGCCAGGCCGACGAAGAGCGTGCGGCTGAGCGTGCCCGCGGCTTCGGGCTGGCGGGCGATGGCGTCCATCGCGGCGGCGACGGCGCGGCCTTCGCCGAGCGCCGGGCCGATGGCGCCGAAGCCCACCGCGAGGGCGGCGGCCAGGATCGAGACGAGCGGGATGAGGTTTTCGGTCATGAGGATATGTCCTCCTTTTGCGGGGGGGATTGCTGGGTCGCTTCCATCTCCCCGGCGGCCGCGCCGATGAAGACGGTGGCGAGCACCGCGAAGATGTAGGCCTGGACCGCGCCGGTCAGCAGATCGAGCGCCATCAGCGGGATCGGCACGAACAGCCCGGCGAGGCTGAGGACGATGCCGACGACGAAGACGCCGCTCATCACGTTGCCGAACAGCCGCACGATCAGTGAAAAGGTCCGGGTGATCTGTTCGACGATGTTGAGCGGGATCATCACCCAACTCGGTTCGGCGAAGGTGGCGAGATAGCCTTTCAGCCCGCGTCCGGCGATGCCATAGACGACGGTCGCCGCAAAGACGACGAGCGCCAGCGCCGCGTCGGTTTCCAGATGCGCGGTGGGCGGTTCGAGCCCGGGGATCAGCGACGTCCAGTTCGCGATCAGCACGAACAGAAAGATCGTGCCGATGAGCGCGCGGAACGGTGCCGGATCGCGCATCATCGTGTCGCGGATCTGGCTGTCCATGGTGGTGACGAACAGCTCGAGCACGGTCTGGGTCCTGGTCGGCCTGAGCGCGAGGCGCCGGGTGGCGATGGCCGAGAGGACGCCGAGCGCAAGGACGATGCCCCAGGTGACGACAACCGGCGCCGTGATCGGGACCGGGCCGATGTGGAACAGGGGGGCGAGGCTCAGCGGGCTGTCCATGTCGCCTCCTTGCGGGCACCGTGGAGGACGATCTCGCGCGCCACGATCACGCCCATCGCTCCGGCAACGAGCGCGACGGCGCCGATGAGGGCAAGGCCGAAGAGGCCGGCCCCGAGTGCCGCGAGACGCCCGAAGTGCAGCGCGAGGGCGCGGCGCGGCGCACGGCCCGAAAGCCAGAGCGCCGTGACCCGCCGCAACGACAAGAAATGCACGAGGCCGACCGCGAGACCGAAGGCGAAACCGAGCGCGATATCCAGGACGGGGAGGATCATTGCCGGTGCATCCATTTCCAGGCGGCGTGAAAGCCGATGACCGCGCCGAGCAGAATCGCCGGGGCGGTGAAGAAAATGCCGGTGTCGAACTGCCGGTCGGCGAGGCGGCCGAGCACGACGCCGAGCAGCATCGGGGTGACGATGGCCCAGCCGAGAATGCCGATCTGGCCGAGGCGGCTACCGAGCGAGGGTTCGGGCGTCTCGCGGCGCATCCGCTCGCGCTCTTCCGAGCGGCGGGCGGCTTCGGCGAGGCGGTCGGTCTCGTGCCTGTCGCGGGTCATGCGGCACCTCCTCCCGGCCCGGTGGAGATGTGCGGCGGAGGATCGAAGCCACCCGGCGCCCCGGGCCGCAGGTAGCGCATGAGCTGGCGCACGGCGCCCGCGTGCAGCCGCATCTGCTCGACCCGCGCGCGCCGGTCGGCGTCGGCCTCTTCGGCGCGCAGCTTGCCGAGTTCCGCCTGCAGCGCGGCGAGGTCGTCGCCGAGGATCGCTTCGCGGCAGGCGACGTTGACCGCTGTGCCGTCCGTGACCGTGAGCAACCCGGCGCGCAGGGCGCAGAAATGCTCGGTGCCCCCGCCGTCGCGCCAGCGCAGCACCGAGGCGGGCAGGGCTGTGAGAAAGTCGTCGTGGCCCGGCAGGATGCCGAAGCCGCCGCTCTCGTCCTCGGCACGCACCGCGCGCACGGCAGGTGCGTCCACCAGCACCGCCATCGGTGTCGTCACGGTGAGATGCAGCGACCGTGTCATGCCGCGTCCTGGCCCTTGCGGGCCTCCTCCGCGCGGGCGCGCGCCTCTTCGAAGGTGCCGACCATGTAGAGCGCGGCTTCGTCCCAGTCGTCCGCCTCTCCCGCGAGGATCGCCCTGCAGCCGGCGATGGTGTCGGCAAGCGCCACCGAGCGGCCTTCCATCCCGGTAAAGGCTTCGGTCACGGCGAAGGGCTGGGTGAGGAAGCGCATCAGCCGCCGCGCGCGGGTGACCATCAGCCGGTCGTCGCGGCCGAGTTCCTCGATGCCGAGGAGCGCGATCACGTCCTGCAGTTCGCGGTAATGCTCGATCGCGCCGCGCACCGCGTTGGCGGTGGCCACGTGTTCCTCGCCGACCACCAGCGGGTCGAGCAGGATCGAGGACGAGGCGATCGGGTCGACCGCCGGGTACATCCCGTCGGCCGCCATCGCCCGGCTGAGCACCACCATGCGAGTCGACGTGACCGGCGATGGTCGTCACCGCCGGGTCGGTGAAATCGTCGGCCGGCACGTAGACCGCCTCGATGGCGGTCACCGACGCGTCGCCGACGCGAGGCGATGCGTTCCTGCAGCTCGGCAACGTCGGTCGCGAGCGTCGGCTGGTAGCCGACCCGCGAGGGCAGCCGGCCGAGCAGGCCCGAGACCTCGGAGCCCGCCTGGACGAAGCGAAAGACGTTGTCCATCAGCAGGAGCACGTGGCGCCGCGCCTCGTCGCGGAAAAACTCGGCGATCGCGATCGCAGTCATCGGTACCCGCCAGCGTGCGCCGGGCGGTTCGTTCATCTGGCCGTAGACCAGAACGGTGCGGTCGAGCACCCCCGCCTCGGTCATGTCGGACAGCATTTCGTGGCCCTCGCGCGACCGCTCGCCGACACCGGCAAAGACCGAGATCCCCTGGTAATCGGCGACCATCGCGTGGATCAGCTCCATCACCAGCACGGTCTTGCCCACGCCCGCGCCGCCGAACATCGCCGCCTTGCCGCCCCGGGTGAGCGGGCTCAGGAGGTCGATGACCTTGATCCCGGTCCGGAACAGTTCCGCTGCTGTGCCCTGGGCGCGGAACGGTGGCGGCGCATGGTGGATCGGGCGGCGCGGGGTGTCGTCCGGCAGCGGCCCGCGGCCGTCGCCGAGCGCGCCGGTCACGTCGAGGAGCCGTCCGAGCACCGCGTCGCCGACCGGCACCTTGACCGGCCCGCCGACCCGGGTGGCGGTGAGCCCGCGTTTGAGCCCGGTGGTCGCGCCCAGCGCGATGGCGCGCACGGTGTGGGCGTCGAGATGCGCCTGGACCTCGACCACGCCCGCAGGCGCGCCCGCAGACGCATCCGGGCGTTGGATTTCAAGCGCGTCGTTGATCGGCGGAAGGGGGCCTGTGTCGAAAGCGATATCGACCACTGCGCCGCGTATCGCGACCACCGACCCATCGGTTCCGGTCCTGGGTGCCACGTCGTGCCCCCCTTGGTCCTGATCCGGCGAGTCTAGTCCCGTTGCGGGATTTCAGACAGGAGATAGGTCAAATCGGTCTGAAAATACCCGTGTGCGGGTGGCGGATCGGCGGCATTTGGCGCGCTCACACCGGCCCGGCCGGGGCCTGTCCCCGTGCGGCTCGCAGCATGCGCCATTCGTGCAGGGCGAGGGCGGCGAGGAACATCGCCGTCAGCACCAGAACGATGGTCGGCGCGGGGGCGCTGTCGAGCCAGAAGCTCGCGTAGATCCCGCCCATCCCCGCAAGTTCCGCCGCCGCCACCGCCACCGCGAGCATGCTCGCAAAGCGGCGGGTGAGCAGGAAGGCGATGGCGCCCGGCGCGATCAGGAAGGCGATGGCAAGGATGATGCCGACCGACGACAGCATCGCGACGATGGTGGCCGAGAGCAGCGTGAGCAGCCCGTAATGCAGGAGCGTCGTGCGCAGCCCGATCATCCGCGCCTGCACCGGGTCGAAGGCGTGCGCCAGGAAATCGCGCCAGAACAGCGCGAGCACCAGCGCGACGCCCCCGGCGATGAGGCCGGAGGTCCAGAGATCGGCCAGGCCCACCCCCAGCATGTTGCCGAACAGGATATGGTCGAGATGGGTGTCGGTCTCGATCTGGGTGTAGAGCACGATGCCGAGGCCGAACATGCCGGAAAAGACCACGCCCAGCACGGTGTCCTGTTTCACCCGGGAGTGCTCCTGGATGAACCCGGCCCCCAGCGCCATCACCATGCCGGCGGCAAAGGCGCCGAGGATCAGCGGAATGCCGGCGACATAGGCCAGCACCACGCCCGGCAGCACCGCGTGCGAGGTGGCGTCGCCCATGAGCGACCAGCCCTTGAGCACGAGAAAGGCCGAGAGCATCGCCGCGGCGGGGGCGATGAGCGCCGTGACCAGGAAGGCGTTCTGCATGAACGGAAACTGGAACGGCATCAGGAGCGTTTCCATCATGCCGGTTCCTTCAGCGCGGCCTTCGCCCGGCGGCGCGCGGCGAGCGTGCCGTGGGTGGGGGCAAAGACGAAGGCGGCAAGGAACAGCGCCGTCTGCAGCACCACGATCACCCCGCCGGTGGCCCCGTCGAGGAAGTAGCTCAGATACGCGCCAAAGGCCGAGGTCACCGTGCCGATGGCGACCGAGAGCGCGATGAGTCGTGGGAAGCGGTCGGTAAGCAGGTACGCGGTGGCCCCCGGCGTGACCACGAGGGCGATCACCAGGAACGCGCCGACCGTCTGCATGGCCGCCACCGTCGAGGCGGCGAGGAGGGTGAAGAACACCACCCTCAACGCGGTCGCGTTGAGCCCGATGGAGCGGGCATGCGCCTCGTCGAAGAACACCGCGAGCAGGTCGCGCCACTTCGCCAGCAGCACCACGAGCGACACGCCGCCGATGAGCGCGAGTTGCAGCGTATCTTCGGGCGTGATCGCCAGCACGTTGCCCATGATGATGGTCTGGATCGAGATCGCCATCGGGTTCAATGAGACCATGAACAGGCCGAGCCCGAAGAAAGCGGTGAAGATGAGCCCGATGACGGCGTCTTCCTTGAGCCCCGAGCGCGATTGCAGGAACAGCATGGCCAGCGCCGCGAGCCCGCCCGAGAGGAAGGCGCCGAAAGCGAAGGGCAGGCCCAGCATGTAGGCTCCGGCCACGCCGGGTACGATGGAATGCGAAAGCGCGTCGCCGATCAGCGACCAGCCCTTCAGCATCAGGTAGGCCGAGAGAAAGGCGCAGACCGCGCCGACCAGGCCCGAGACCCAGATCGCGTTGGTCATGTAGCCGTAGGAGAAGGGTTCGAGCAGCAGGCTCATTTGGCCTCGCCCTTCGGCTTGTGCCCGCTGCCCTTCCCACTTCCTTTGGCGGTCCTGGTGCGCCGGTCGTAGACCACCAGCGGGCGTTCGTCGTCGGTATAGACCTCGAGCCGGCGCGGGTCGTCGTCGTCATGCAGCCGCTCGCCTTCGAGGAGGAAATGCCGCAGCACGCCGCCGAACGCGTCGCGCAGCTTTTCGGGGGTAAACACCTCTTCGGTCGGCCCATGGGCCAGCACCGTGCCCTTGACCAGCACCACCCGGTCGCAGAACTCCGGCACCGAGCCGAGGTTGTGGGTGGCGACCAGCATCACCCGTCCCTCGGCGCGCAGATCGCGCAGGAGCGCGATGATCTGCTCCTCGGTCTTCACGTCGACGCCCGTAAAGGGTTCGTCGAGCAGGATCACATGGGCATCCTGCGCGAGGGCGCGGGCGAGGAAGACGCGCTTTTTCTGCCCACCGGACAGTTCGCCGATCTGGCGGTGGCGATATTCGGTCATGTTCACCCGGGCGAGCGCCCTGTCGACGGCGGCGCGGTCGGCGGGGCGGGGACGGCGCAGAAAGCCCATGTGGCCGTAGCGGCCCATCATCACCACGTCCTCGACCAGTACCGGGAAGCTCCAGTCCACCTCTTCGGCCTGGGGCACATAGGCGACGGCCTGCGCCTTTTTCGCCTCGGCGACCGGTTTGCCGAGGATCTCGACATTGCCGCGCGCGACGGGGACGAAACCCATCAGCGCCTTGAACAGGGTCGATTTCCCCGCGCCGTTCACGCCCACCAGCGCGGTGATCGTGCCAGTGGGGATGGCGAAGCTCGCGTCCGCGAGCGCGGTGAAACCGTTGCGGTAGGTGACGGTGAGCCCGTCCGCGCGGATGCCGTCGGTCATTCGGCGAGCCCGTCCACGATGGTCTGAGCGGTGACGCGCAGAAGGTCGAGATAGCTCGGCACCGGCCCGTCCGGCTCGCTGAGCGAGTCGACATAGAGCACACCGCCATATTCCGCCCCGGTCTCGCGGGCGATCTGTTTCGCGGGCTTGTCCGAGACGGTGCTTTCGGAAAACACCACCGGGATGTCGTGCGCGCGCACCGCGTCGATCACCGCGCGGACCTGCTGGGGCGTGCCTTGCGCATCGGCGTTGATCGGCCAGAGATAGAGTTCGGTGAGCCGGAAATCGCGGGCGAGATAGGAAAACGCGCCTTCCGAAGTGACCAGCCAGCGGCGGTCTTCGGGGAGCGCGAGCGCCGCGTCGCGGAGCGGGCCGATGGTGTCCGCGATCTCCTGTTTGTAGCGCGCGGCGTTTTCGGCATAGGTGGCGGCATTGTCCGGGTCCACGGCGCTCATCGCTTTGGCGATATTGTCGACGTAGATCAGCGCCGAGGAAAGCGCCATCCAGCCATGCGGGTTGGGCTTGCCGGCGTACTCCCCGCCCGAAATCGCCATCGGCTCGACCCCGTCGGACACCACCGCCGCGGGCACGCCCTGCAGATTGGCGAAGAACTGTTCGAACCAGCGTTCGAGGCCCAGCCCGTTCCACAGGATCAGATCGGCATCCTGCGCCTTGATCAGGTCGCGCGGCGTGGGCTGGTAGCCATGGATCTCGGCCCCGGGCTTGGTGACCGACACCACCTCGGCCGCGTCGCCCGCCACATTGGCCGCCATGTCGGCGATCACGGTGAAGGTGGTCACCACCTTGATCCGGTCCTCCGCCAGCGCCGGAAGGGCAAGGGCGGCCAGGGCGAGAGCCAGGGCGAGGGCCAGCGAATTGGACGGGCGGCGAGTGAACATGGAAAGCTCCTGTGTGCGCATCTTCGAATGCATCTAGGAACGATTTGCAACTGTCAAGTGCAGATGCAAACCATGTGCAGGAAGGTCTTGCGCCCTCCGCCGAACCCGTGCGAAATGCGGGGCATGAGCGAAACCGACGGAACCAGGACCGAGAAACGTGCCAAGCGGCTCACCGGGGCGCTCCGGGATGCGGGGGTGCGGATCACCCGCCAGCGCGCGGCCCTGCTCGATGCGCTCGCCGTGGCCGACGACCACCCCGACGCTGTCGAGCTGCAGCGGCGCGCCGAACGCGACGTGCCGGGGATCTCGCTGTCGACGGTCTACCGCACGCTCACCTCGCTCGAAGAGCAAGGCGTGATCCTGCGTCACCAGTTCGAGGGCACGCCCGCCCGGTTCGAACATGCCGAGGCCGCGCATCACGACCACATGATCGACGTCGAGACCGGCCAGGTGATGGAATTCCGCTCCGACCGGATCGAACGGCTGCAGGCCGAGATCGCCGCCGAGCTCGGTTACGAGATCGTCCGCCACCGCATGGAGCTCTACGTCCGGCCCCGGCGTCGGGACGGCGAGGCGGGCTGAACCGCGCCGCCCGGCGTATCTCTGCCGAGACCGGGGGCGAAAATGGGCGGCGAAACGCCCAAGATTGCCGCACTCCTGCCCCTTTCTTTTGCGAATCCCCCGTCAGGCTAGGTTGGCCGCCGTCCGAGGGCACCGACCGAAGACGACACAGACCGAAGACACTGGGGAGATGTCTGCCATGTCCATTGCGTCCAGGGTCGAGCGCCTGATGCTCGACCTCATCAACAAGGCGCGCGCCGATGCCGGGCGCGACCCGCTGCAACTCGCGCTCGATCTCAACACCTCGGCCGAGGACCACAGCGACTGGATGCTGCGCAAGGACATCTTTTCGCATACCGGCGTTGGCGGGTCGAATGCAGGAGACCGGATGGCAGACGCGGGTTTCGTCTTTACCGGGTCCTGGGCCTGGGGCGAGAACATCGCCTGGCAGAGTGAACGCGGCCGTTCCGGGATCCGCGACGATGTCAAAGACCTGTTCAACAGCCTGATGAACTCTTCGGGCCACCGCGCCAACATCCTCTCGGCGAATTTCGACTATGTCGGCATCGGCGTCGAGCGGGGCAATTTCGACGGTTGGGACGCGGTGATGGTCACCCAGAACTTCGGCTCCACCGGTGCCCCGGTGGCGCTCGATCTCGACAATGCCGCGCCGGTCGTCGGGATGGACGACATCACCGTCGCGCTGGTGAACACCCGGGAAAAGAAAGCCCGCGTCGAGAAGTCGCTCGACGTGTCGGATCCGGACGGCGACGAGATCGTCTTCTTCGAGGTCCGCGACCAGGAAGGGCGGCAGAACTTCAGGCTCAAGGGCGAGGGCA
>JAGRMP010000365.1:8610-12634 GCA_020441225.1 Maritimibacter sp.
CGCGCTTCCGATGGCGATGACTGGGGGGACTGGACCGCGTTCTCGCTGCACACGGTCTCCGCCGACGATTATTTCGCCTGACCGGCGCGCCGCCACGCACCGCCCCCGCGCGTTCCCCGGTGCAGGCGGGTGCTGGCGCGACGTGGGCGGTTTGGCCTAAACTCGCCCGCATGAGCAGAAGACCGCTGTTTGTCTGGGTCGTGGCCTTTCTCGGGCTGACCGTCGCCATCGGCGCCGGCGCGGGCTGGTATGCCTATCGCGCGGCGATGGAGCGGCTCGCCGAGCAGGGCCGCGCCGACCTTGCGCTTGCGACCGACCGGCTGGCCTCGCAGCTCATGCGCTACCGCGAGCTTGCCGTCGTCCTGACCAGCCACCCCGAACTGCGGCGGCTCCTGTTCGAGGGCGGCGACCGCGTCGCGGCGGAAGCGCTGATCCGCGAGATGGCGGACAAGACCGGCGCCTTGTCGATCGAACTGGTCGATGCGACCGGCCGCATCCTCGCCGCCACCGCGCCGGACCAGACGCCCCGCGATCCCGGCGACGAGCCGCTCGCCCGCGCCCTCGGCGGCGCGCTGGGCACCGCGCATGACATCGTGCCGGGGAATGGCGCCGGACCATTGCGGGTCTATTCCTACGCCGCGCCGCTCTACGGGCCGGACGGGCCGGCGGGCGGCGCGATCATCGCCACCGTCGACGTGCGCTGGATCGAGAACAACTGGCCCGGAAACGCGCCGGCGGCCTATTTCGTCGATGACGCGGGCACCGTGTTCATCTCCAACCGCTCCGGGCTGTTGCTCACACACCCGGGCGAGGGTGACGGCTTCCCCGCCTACAAGGTGCAGCGGGTGGGCGGCCACGAGGTCTGGGTGCTGGACGGCGGGCGCTATTTGCCCCGCCGCGCCCTGCATCTCGGCCGCGACGTCCCCGCCATCGGGCTGCGCGCCAACGTGCTGCTCGACGCCGGGCCGACGCTCTCGGGCGCGGTTCTGGTCTCCGGCGCGACCATGGCGCTGTTTCTCGTCTTCGGCGCAGCGATGCTGGTGGCGGTCCGCGAACGCCGCGCGCTCGACGAACGGCTCGCCGTCGAGGCCGCCGCCAACGCGCGGCTCGAGGCCCGGGTGACCGAGCGCACCAAGGCGCTCGCCGAGGCCAACGCCGATCTGCGCCGCGAGATCGTCGAACGCAAGGAGGCGGAAGCGGCGCTGAAACAGGCGCAGGCCGATCTTGTGCAGGCGGGCAAGCTCTCGGCGCTGGGGCAGATGTCGGCGGGCATCAGCCACGAGCTCAACCAGCCGCTCATGGCGATCCGCAGTTTCGCCGAGAACGGCACGCTGTTCTTCGAGCGCGGGCGCCCCGAGAAGGCGCGCGAGAACCTTGGCCGGATCACCGAGCTCTCGCGCCGGATGGGGCGGATCATCCACAACCTGCGCGCCTTCGCCCGGCAGGAAAACGGGCCGGTGTCCGATGTCGAGCTGGGCGCCATCGTCGAGGATGCGCTGGAGACCACCGCGGCCAAGCTCGACCGCCACGGCGTGAGCGTCGACTGGACCCCGCCGCCCGGGCCGGTGCTGGTGCGCGGTGGGGTGGTGCGGTTGCAGCAGGTCGTGGTCAACCTGATCTCCAACGCCGCCGATGCGATGTCGGGGGCCGAAGACGGCGCCCCCCGCCGGGTGACGATCGCGATCCATGACACGGGCACGGGACGGGTGACGCTCTCGGTGCGCGACACCGGCCCGGGGCTGGAAGAGCCCGAGCGCGTGTTCGATCCCTTCTACACCACCAAGGCGGTGGGCCGGGCCGAGGGGATGGGGCTGGGCCTGTCGATCTCCTACGGGCTCGTGCAGAGCTTCGGCGGCACCATCCATGGCACCAACCACCCGGACGGCGGCGCCGTCTTCACCGTCGAGCTGGCCGCCGCGGCGCAGGTGGCCGCATGACCCGGCGTGTGCTGCTCGTCGATGACGACGCCGCCGTGCGCGAGGCGCTGGGCCAGACGCTGGAGCTCGGCGGTTACGATCCTGTGGTGGTGTCGAGCTATATCGAGGCCAAGGACCACATCGCCGCCGATTTCGCGGGCGTGGTGGTGAGCGATCTGCGCATGCCCGGCAAGGACGGCTTCGCGCTGCTCGCCCACGCCCGCTCGGTCGACGTCGAACTGCCGGTGATCCTGCTCACCGGCGAGGGCGACGTGCCGACCGCGGTGCGCGGGATGAACGAAGGCGCCTTCGACTTCCTCGAAAAGCCCTGCGCCGCCGCCGACCTGCTGGCCGTGGTCGAAAAGGCGATCAAGACCCGCGATCTGGTGCTGGAAAACCGCCGGCTCAAGGTCCAGGCCGAGACCGGCGACGCGGCGGCGCGGCTGTTGCGCGGGACCTCGGTGGCGAGCCAGAAGATGCGCGAGGCCGCGCGCGCGGTTGCGCGCACCATGGCGGACGTGCTCATCACCGGCGAGCCCGGCGTCGGCACGGCCAAGATGGCCGAGGTGGTGCACCTGCTCTCGGCAGTCGGGCGCGGTCCTTTCGTCAAGATCGCGGGCGCGGCATCGACGCCGGAGACGCTGGCCGCCACCTTCGAGGCGGCGGAGGGCGGGTCGATCTTCCTCGACGAGGTGGCGAGCCTGCCCCAGGCGACGCAATTCGCGCTGCTCGACCTCCTTGAACGGCCGCAATCGCCGCGCGTGCTCGCGGGCACCTACCGCGAGCTGCCCAAGCTGGTCGCCGAGGGTCAGTTTCACCCCGATCTCTACTACCGGCTCGAAGCGGCGCGGATCCATATCCCGCCGCTCAGGGACCGGCGCGAAGACATCCCCGTGCTGTTTCGCCATTACGTCGCCATCGCCTGCGAACAGGCGGGGCTGACCGAGCCCGACATCACCCCCGAACAGCTCTCGGCGCTGATGCGGCGCGACTGGCCGGGCAATGCGCGGGCGCTGATGAACGAGGCGATGCGCTTCGCGATGGGGATCGAGACGGGCGGCGAAGGCGACGACGACGGGCTCGGCGGCGGTCCGGGGCTCGCCGAACAGCTCGCCCAGGTCGAGCGCTCGCTGCTGATCGACGCGCTCAGCCGGCACGGCGGCCATGCGACCGAGGCCGCCCGGGCGCTGAAGGTGCCGCGCAAGACCTTCTACGACAAGCTCGCAAAATACGGGATTCGGGCCGAAACCTACCGCGAGTGAGTGTGCGGATTTCCGCACGGTTAGCGCAGAGCCCCTGTGCGGAATTTCGCACACCCGTGAGCCTGACCCCGCCTGACGCAAGGGAAGGCGCTCACAAACATAAATAAAAACAGGTGGTTGGTGGATTCCCGCGGCTCGCGAAAGGTAACGCTTGCGTGAACCTGCGGCGGCGATACTCCTTATCTGGGGCCCTTCACGGGGCCGGGAGAAACCGGAGGAAACACCATGAAAACCCTTATCGGCGCCGTGTCGGCGCTCACCCTCACTGTTGCCATGGCCGGCGCGGCCACGGCCGCCTGCGACGACGGCGAAATCGTCATCAAGTTCAGCCACGTCACCAACACCGACAAGCACCCCAAGGGCATCGCCGCCAACCTGTTCATGGAGCGGGTCAACGACGAGATGAACGGTGTGGCCTGCATGGAGGTCTACCCCAACTCGACGCTCTACAACGACGACCAGGTTCTCGAAGCCATGCTGCAGGGCGACGTTCAGTTCGCCGCGCCGAGCCTGTCGAAATTCGAGACCTTCACCAAGGTCTACCGGATCTTCGATCTGCCTTTCATGTTCAAGAACATGGACGCGGTCGAAGCGTTCCAGCAGTCGGAAACCGGCCAGGCGATGAAAGATGCGATGGCGCGCCGCGGGCTCCAGGGCCTCGCCTTCTGGCACAACGGGCTCAAGCAGTTCTCGGCCAACAAGCCGCTGGTCATGCCCGAGGATGCCGCCGGGCTCAAGTTCCGCGTCCAGCCCTCCGACGTGCTCGTCGCGCAGATGGAAGCGCTCGACGCCTCGCCGCAGCCGATGGCCTTTTCCGAGGTCTACGGCGCGCTGCAGACCGGCGTC